>NZ_VWXC01000069.1:0-688 GCF_011752685.1 Candidatus Pantoea communis | reverse complement strand
AGAAAAAGTCAGCTTCACCACATCATACTTGTTGATTGTTCATGACGGCATACGTCATTTAGAAAAAAGCGCGCGTTAATTGGCGCACAAAACAAGAGTTCATGACGGCATACGTCATTTAGAAAATAAACAGTAAACGCATAATCACCAGCATCAGGTTCATGACGGCATACGTCATTTAGAAAACAAAACCAGCTAGAATATTATGGAATCTTCGGTTCATGACGGCATACATCACATAAATTAATGTTCTAACTGGAGATAAGATTTAAATCGAAAACCACGATGTATCAAAGCATTTAAAGAAATAGGAAATCGAAATCTGGCAGTTTGTAATACTTGAAGAACCCATGTTTTTTCAGCTAAAAATTCAAATAAGATTTTATCATCACATATCCTCGGGCCAGTAAAGATATCTGTCTGATAAGCTAACCCTATCCATAATGACTCCAACAATATATTTTTATCTAGATCGACTAACGCCAAAGTTAAAGTTTCCTCAAAGATACAATCATGGCTAAGGAAAAGAAGATAGCAGTGAGAATATACACAAACTACACCTTCTAAGACTTTACCCTCAACCATAACCCCTGTCTTTTTTCCCCTAACCATGACTTCAGACTGCGGAGAACTATTCGCCCCCATGTCTTGGATCAATGCTAAACCGATATAATCAGCCACATACATA
>NZ_VWXC01000068.1:0-726 GCF_011752685.1 Candidatus Pantoea communis | reverse complement strand
ACGGTCGGCACACCGGTTTTCTTCATCGCGGTGATCGCAGACACTTTGTCGCCCATCAGGCGGATGGTGTCAGCTTTCGGGCCGATGAAGATAAAACCAGAGCGCTCAACCTGCTCGGCGAAATCGGCATTTTCAGAGAGGAAGCCGTAGCCCGGGTGGATCGCCACGGCGCCGGTGATTTCGGCGGCGGAGATCAGTGCAGGGATGTTCAGGTAACTTTTGACCGACTGTGCCGGGCCGATGCAGACGGTTTCGTCCGCCAGCAGCACGTGCTTCAGGTCGCGGTCAGCGGTTGAGTGAACCGCAACGGTCTTGATGCCTAATTCTTTACACGCGCGGAGAATACGCAGAGCGATCTCACCGCGGTTAGCAATGACAATTTTATCCAGCATGCTTCGCCTCGTTATTCGATGACGACGAGCGGCTCGTCAAATTCAACCGGCTGGCCGCTTTCCACCAGGATCGCCTTCACAACGCCGGATTTATCGGCTTCGATCTGGTTCATCATTTTCATCGCTTCAACGATGCACAGGGTATCGCCCGCGTTGACTTTCTGGCCCACTTCCACGAAGGCTTTCGCATCCGGGCTTGGGGTACGGTAGAAAGTGCCGACCATCGGAGAACGCACGATGTGGCCGGTGATTTCCGGCTTAGCGGCTTCAGCCGGCGCAGCGGCTGCAGGTGCAACGGCGGTCGCCAGTGCAGGCTGCTGCATCACTGGCGCAG
>NZ_VWXC01000067.1:0-761 GCF_011752685.1 Candidatus Pantoea communis | reverse complement strand
GAGGCTAAGTGAACAGAAAAGTAACGGCGGACGACAGCATGCCCATTACCCTGCCCGACACCAGCTTCAGCCAGGTGCTGAATCCGGAAGACACCAACCGGGCCGATACCCGCGCCTTTCTTGCCCGGGACGCAGAGCCTTTTACGCTGCCCGGGTTTGTGACGCCGTTTGGCTACACCCTCTGGCAGAACAGAGCAGAGCGACAGTTCAGGCTGGTCACGCAGGAGCGTGATCCGGAGACCGTTTATGCGGTGCGGCTGGAGGAAACCGAAGACTTCACCTCGCCGGAGCGCGCCTGCATACAGGTTATGGTATGGCGCACCCGCCAGCCTCAGCATGAGGGGGCGGTGCACGGCCTGGCGCGGCGTTTTTTCTGCCATTTTCTGCATCGCTGGTCGATCATCATTACCGACAGCGCGCAGACCAACGCGGCAAAAGTGATGTGGGAGGGAATGGTGGCCTGGGCGCTGCGCGACCCGGAGCACTACGTGTACGTGTGGGACGGCACAGGTGAATCGGGCTGTCTGCACCCGGTGCGCAGCTGGCTGGCGTTCTGCGGCCACTGGGCCGCCTTCTGCTGGGGCGCGGAGCCTGAAAGCCATTTGCGCAGACGGGTTGTCATCAGCACGCATCTCCTGAACGCTGCGCAGAAGTAATACGAATGCGGCACGGCACGCCTGCAGAACAACTCTCCACCGGAGGGATGTCACGCGCCGTTCCGCACACACAGCCTGGCGCATATCGCTGAAGTCGCAAGCGTG
>NZ_VWXC01000066.1:0-775 GCF_011752685.1 Candidatus Pantoea communis | reverse complement strand
GGGGTGGTATCGGTACTGGCCACCTTTGCCGGCATTAAAGCCATCAGTCATTTCGGCCGGCGCCCGATGCTGATGACCGGGCTGTCGGTGGTGATTGCGATGCAGCTGGCGCTGGGCGCGGTGCTGGTTCTCATGCCGCAAAGCCTGACGCAAAGTCTGCTGGCACTGGCGTGTATTCTGGTGTTCCTGTTCTTTATGCAGATGTGCATTTCCCCGGTTTACTGGCTGCTGATGTCGGAGTTATTTCCGATGAAAGTTCGCGGGGTATTAACCGGTTCAGCGGTAGCGTTTCAGTGGATATGCAACGCCGTGGTAGCGCTTGCATTTCCGCCTTTGCTGTCGCTGGTTGGTAATAAGGCGTTCTTTATCTTTGCCGCAATCAATGTGGCTTCCCTGATGTTTATTGCCGTGATGTTGCCGGAAACCCGGGGGAAATCACTGGAAGAGATTGAATCTCACATGCGCGAGCATTTTGGTGAACCTGCGGATCAAGCCGCGTCATCAACCTGATCCCCAGCACGCTGTGCCGCGGCACCCGCCGCGGCATTATCGCCATACTCTGTTAAATAATTCCTGTTACAGGCTTCATTTCAGAACTTGCCTGCACCGGTTCGCTCAATAGGGTCTACAGTGTGACGTGAGGTTCTCATCAACGTGAAATGGAGGTAGTAAATTTGTCTATTCAACACGACGGGAAAGGGCACGTCATTATTGGCGAAGCGGCACTAAGCCTGGCTTTGGGCAAAAAGAAGATCAGCGTTAATACGCTTATCGA
>NZ_VWXC01000065.1:0-776 GCF_011752685.1 Candidatus Pantoea communis | reverse complement strand
CGGCGCACCGTCCAATAACCAGGAAGGCGTGCTGCAGGTGATTGAGCAGATGCTGGCGGGGGAAGGGCCGTTTGCTGGCTGAATAAGCAACGGGCAGCCTGCGCTGCCCGAAAGGCTCAGACGACGCGCCACGCGGCGGTAATCATCTCCGTGAGCGTGGCGGGATCATAATTGACCCAGCCGTTTTTGCTGTTGGCGCGCGCCACAATCCAGTCGACCTCTTCCGCGGCGAGGGGTGGTCCCTCCAGCCAGAACGGCACGATAGCCTGCTGCTGCAGCCAGGCTTTCAGCGCCAGCGCCGGCGGTGCCGTTTCATCGGGCAGCAGGCGTTCAGCCAGCACCGCCATCAGCCGCTGCTGTTCGGGGTGCGCGCTCTCCGCCAGTACATCAAGGAACGGGAACAGCAGACGACCGCAGACTTCGCCGTGATGGAACGGTTTAATCGCCCCCAGCTCGCCGGCAATACCGTGGATCACCCCCAAACCCGCGCTGCTCCGAGCGCCACCACCAGCCCGCGCTGCTCAGGCTGTCTCCACCCAGCCATGATGCAATCATCATCGCTTCACGTGCCGCATCGCCGCGGCTGTCGTCCTGATTGAGGTACGGCCACGCCTGCATGAACAGTTGCAGCCCGTTGAGCGCGTTCTGCTGACTGAACAGGTTGCCCTTGCGTGACAGATAAGCCTCGAACAGGTGGGTAAAGGCATCAATGGCGCAGGTAGCCAGTACACGATCCGGCGCCCCTTTGAGCAGATCGGGATCGAGAATCGCCACCT
>NZ_VWXC01000064.1:0-791 GCF_011752685.1 Candidatus Pantoea communis | reverse complement strand
GTGGAAGAGCTGCCCGGCGGGCCGCGGCCGCTGCCGCTGCTGAGCGGATTCAGCCTCACGACGGCCTACAGGGCGCTGGGGTGCTTTAATCCGTCGGAAACGTCGGACGCATACTTCATTCTTTCCAACGACCGCGACGAGGTCTGGTTTATCTGTAACCGGCATCTGCGAACCGTTGTTATGCGCCATGACTGCACGGCATTCCGTTTGCCGCTCTCTTCCCTGGACGAATGTTTCGTGACCGGTGAACTCCCGGTGTTACCCCTCAGGCTCAGCGATTAAACAGCATTCTGAGAAGAACCTTCAGGTGTTCTCTCTCGGCCTCATCGTCGGCACCGTCGAGGCGCCCTATCAGTTTCAGGCACAAGGCGGTGCGCGTCAGCCGCCGCTCCTGACGCAGGATTTCAACGGTGATGCGGCCCAGCAGCTCAATCTGGCAGGGGTGAGTGACCTGGCTGAAATAGCCGGTCAATCCGGCTTCTTTTTCCGGCGGTAGTCCGTCCTGTCGCATCAAATACCCGTGCGTAGTGAATGAGGTCGGGCGCAAAGTAACCGATGCACAGGCGCGTGTACAGCAGTAATCCTGCGGTGCTCTATCTTTTAAACAGCACCACGCATTATTGCAGACAATTCAGCGGTATAAATTAACGCTCCGGTTATCAGGGAGGCTAAGTGAACAGAAAAGTAACGGCGGACGACAGCATGCCCATTACCCTGCCCGACACCAGCTTCAGCCAGGTGCTGAATCCGGAAGACACCAACCGGGCCGATACCCGCGCCTTTCTTGCCCG
>NZ_VWXC01000063.1:0-1026 GCF_011752685.1 Candidatus Pantoea communis | reverse complement strand
CTTTCACATCCACATTCGACGCCGCCTGAACATTCAGCGCGGTAGTGGCCATCACGGCCAGAGCCAGCAGGGATTTTTGCATCATTTTCATTATTTAATTTCTCATCAATGAGTTTATGGAGATTTACCGTGCTGTCCGTTTCAGAGAATTTCTGTCACGCTGATGCAGCGGCCTGGTGACTATTATGCGTGGGAGTCATGTGGCGAAATATCAGTGAAGGATTAGCAGGCTGTCAGTAAATACTGACGAATAACGGTATCGGCAGGGTTAAAATAAAAAAACCCGGACAGGCCGGGCCGATAATAAATAAACAATACGATGTTACGGCAAATATACCAGCTCAAGGGTGCTCAGACCATCCAGCTGCACGGTATTGGTCAGGTCAAAGGCTGACTTTTCATTCAGATAAGCCTGAACGCCCAGCTTGCCGCTCAGATTAGTGAAGGCAACAGGGGTGGTGGTGCCGGTTGCTGCCCATGTGGTCCCACGAACGGTAGCACCGGCAAGCAGGCTACCCAAAGTGTTTGCAGCCCAGACAGGTGATGCAACATTTGGCGCGTTTAAAGTATCCACGGATTTAGTATCGGCAATCACTGTGCCCGGAGCGATTCGGATACCGTATCCCCCCACTTTCACGCCATCAGACTCGCCAAGACCCGCAACGCCTATTGTAGTTGTAGCACCAAAAATGGCTGCGCTACTTGCTGGGAGGTTGGCAAATCCTGCTGCTCCCTCTGTCGCCCCTGCAACGGTATTTGGGCGGCCATTTACCACCTTAACTGCCACCTTGGATGGCGCAGTACACTCAATGGCGAAGTCCAGCTGTTTCTCTGGCAGTACGGTCAAACCGGTCGCAGCCAGCGTTGACGGGCTCAGGGTGCCGTAATCAATGGTGCCACCACCGCTCAGGGTTGGCGTACAGGTGCCCGGGTCAATGCGGCCAATCACTTTCACATCCACATTCGACGCCGCCTGAACATTCAGCGCGGTAGTGGCCATCACGGCCAGAGCCAGCAGGGATTTTT
>NZ_VWXC01000062.1:0-1071 GCF_011752685.1 Candidatus Pantoea communis | reverse complement strand
AGGTGCCCGGGTCAATGCGGCCAATCACTTTCACATCCACATTCGACGCCGCCTGAACATTCAGCGCGGTAGTGGCCATCACGGCCAGAGCCAGCAGGGATTTTTGCATCATTTTCATTATTTAATTTCTCATCAATGAGTTTATGGAGATTTATCGTGCTGTCCGTTTCAGAGAATTTCCGTCACGCTGATGCAGCGGCTTGATAGCTATTATGCGTGGGAGTCATGTGGCGAAATATCAGTGAAGGATTAGCAGGCTGTCAGTAAATACTGACGAATAACAGTTTGGGCAGGGTTAAAATAAAAAAACCCGGACAGGCCGGGTCGATAATAAATAAACAATACGATGTTACGGCAAATACACCAGCTCAAGGGTGCTCAGACCATCCAGCTGCACGGTATTGGTCAGGTCAAAGGCTGAACGCTGGTTCAGATAAGCCTGAACGCCCAGCTTGCCGCTCAGATTGGTGAAGGCAACAGGGGTGGTGGTGCCGGTTGCTGCCCATGAGATGCCAAAACCTACCGTACCATCGGGGCGAAGAAGGTTACCCACACCTGATTTTGACCATGTTGATGCGGGATTGTGCGGGTTGATTGCTACAATAACATCAACAGAGTTACTATCTGCAGTTGCTCCACCCGGGGCGATACGCACGCCATAGCCACCCACTTTCACTCCGTTAGACTCACCCAGGCCTGCCACGCCTAATCCAGTCGAAGTAACACTGAAGATATCCATGCCTGCAGGTTGTCGAGCAAATCCTGTCGCGCTATTTTCTGTATAACCTGCTGTCGTATTTGGACGACCATTTATCACCTTAACCGCCACTTTACTTGGCGCAGTACAGGCAATATCGAAATCCAGCCGTTTCTCTGGCAGCAAGGTGTAACCGGTCGCAGCCAGCGTTGACGGGCTCATGGTACCGTAATCAACAGTACCGCCGCCGCTCAGGGTTGGCGTACAGGTGCCCGGGTCAATGCGGCCAATCACTTTCACATCCACATTCGACGCCGCCTGAACATTCAGCGCGGTAGTGGCCATCACGGCCAGAGCCAGCAGGGATTTTTGCA
>NZ_VWXC01000061.1:0-1074 GCF_011752685.1 Candidatus Pantoea communis | reverse complement strand
GCAGGCCGAGTTTTTTCTCCAGATAGTGGATGTTGGTGCCACCCTGCTGGAAATGTTCGTCGGACATGATTTTCATCTGCAGCTCGACGTTGGTCTTGATGCCGTCGATGATCAGTTCCGCCAGCGCATTTTTCATGCGCGCGATGGCCACTTCACGGGTGTCACCGTAGGTGATCAGCTTGCCGATCATGGAATCGTAGTACGGCGGCACGCTGTAGCCGGCATAGATGTGCGATTCCCAGCGCACGCCAAAACCGCCTGGCGCGTGGAAACGGGTGATCTTGCCCGGGCTCGGCAGGAAGGTGTTCGGATCTTCGGCGTTGATACGGCACTCTACCGCATGACCGCGAACAATCACGTCTTCCTGTTTGATCGACAGCGGCTGACCGGCAGCAATACGCAGCTGCTCTTTGATCAGATCCACGCCGGTGATCATCTCGGTCACCGGATGCTCCACCTGAATACGGGTGTTCATCTCGATGAAGTAGAACTCACCGTTTTCGTACAGGAACTCGAAAGTACCCGCACCGCGGTAGCCGATATCGATACAGGCTTTCGCACAGCGCTCGCCGATAAAGCGACGCAGTTCCGGCGTGATGCCCGGCGCTGGTGCTTCTTCGACCACTTTCTGGTGACGACGCTGCATCGAGCAGTCACGTTCCGCCAGATAGATCGCGTTGCCCTGGCCGTCGGCCATCACCTGAATCTCGATGTGACGCGGGTTCTCGAGGAATTTCTCCATGTAGACCATGTCGTTGTTGAAAGCCGCTTTGGCTTCCGCTTTCGTCATGCCGATGGATTGTTCCAGATCTTTTTCACTGCGCACCACGCGCATACCACGACCGCCGCCGCCGCCAGAGGCTTTGATGATGACCGGGTAGCCGATGCGTTTGGCAATGGCACGGTTTTTATCCATGTCATCGGTCAGCGAGCCGTCAGATCCTGGCACGGTCGGCACACCGGTTTTCTTCATCGCGGTGATCGCAGACACTTTGTCGCCCATCAGGCGGATGGTGTCAGCTTTCGGGCCGATGAAGATAAAACCAGAGCGCTCAACCTGCTCGGCGAAATCGG
>NZ_VWXC01000060.1:0-1117 GCF_011752685.1 Candidatus Pantoea communis | reverse complement strand
TTCATATTCAGCCGGTGGCATCTGCTCGCTCGAACCATGCCGACGCTTACTGTTATAAAACATTTCGATGTAATCAAAAATATCGCTTCTGGCTTCGTCTCTCGTTCCGTAGATCTTTTTCTTAATCCGTTCGCGTTTCAGTAGCTGGAAAAAGCTTTCCGCAACCGCGTTGTCATGGCAGTTACCACGACGACTCATGCTACCTTCCAGACCGTGTGATTTCAGGAACGGCTGCCACTCATGGCTCGTGTATTGACTGCCCTGATCAGAGTGAACCAGTACCTGTTTTTGGGGATTACGCCTCCACACCGCCATTAGTAATGCGTTCAGGACAATCTCTTTTGTCATACGAGGTTGCATTGACCAACCGATAACTTTTCGGGAGAACAGGTCAACCACCACGGCCAGATACAGCCAGCCTTCGTGGGTTCGGATGTAGGTTATGTCCGTCACCCAACGCTCATTCGGTGAGTCTGGATTGAACTGCCGCTGGAGCCTGTTGGGTGCCACGATGCTGGCTTTGCCTTTACTTACCCGTGGGCTACGGTACCCAACCTGAGCTTTTATTCCTGCACGCCTCATGAGCCGCCAGACCCGGTTCACTCCACACTGTTGCCCAGTATCACGCAGATCGAGATGGATCTTGCGATAACCATAGACGCAGCCAGACTCAAGCCAGAACTGCTTGATCTGCCCGGTCAGCATCTGGTCTGCCTGGTGACGCTGTGAATGTGGCTGTTGAAGCCAGAAATAAAATCCACACGGATGAACATCCAGAATCCGACAGAGCAATCGAACAGGCCAGCAACGGCTGTTGTCGCGGATAAAGGCGTAGCTCAGTCGGACAGCTTTGCGAAGTACGCCGCGGCTTTTTTTAATATGTCCCGTTCGTCGGTAACCCGCTTCAGTTCTTTCTGGAGACGGCGGATCTCAGCCTGAACATCTGACTGTGCATTATGAGTGGGAGAATCCGGACCGTACTTCTTCATCCAGGCGTAAAGGCTGTGGGTGGTGATATCGAGACGTGTTGCAACGCTGGAAACAGAATGACCACGCTCAACAACCTGTTTGACTGCTTCAATTTTAAACTCTGCAGGATAACGCTTACCGCTCATGG
>NZ_VWXC01000005.1:0-274436 GCF_011752685.1 Candidatus Pantoea communis | reverse complement strand
TGAACGATATCGAGAGCCTGACTGAGAAGCATAAAAAAATCCGTAATCCCTGAGAGATTACGGATTCTTGCAGAACTGCCGGATCGTTCAACCGATCATTTTTGTCTTAACTGATCGGCATTACGCCTAGCCCCCGGTTTTAAGACGATAGCCGGGGCAAGCATGCGCTTCTACCCAATGAATCATCATGGAAGCGATGTCGAGGCCGGTGGTCCCTTCGATGCCCTCAAGCCCTGGCGAGGCATTCACCTCCATCACCAGTGGACCGCGATTGGCGCGTAAAATATCCACCCCTGCGATTTCCAGCCCGAGCGTGGATGCGGCTTTCACGGCGATTTCGCGCTCTTTTTCGGTGATGGTCACAGCGTGCGCTTTACCGCCACGATGAAGATTTGAGCGGAAATCCCCCTCTTTCGCTTCACGCTCAATCGACGCCACCACTTCATTGCCGATCACCAGGCAGCGAATATCTCGCCCCTGTGCCTCTTTGATAAACTCTTGCACCAGAATGTGGGCGTTAAGGCCACGAAAGGCATCAATCACGCTCTCAGCCGCCTGGCGCGTTTCCGCCAGCACCACGCCAATCCCCTGCGTGCCCTCGACCAGTTTCACCACCAGCGGCGCACCACCGACCATGGCGATCACATCCTGGGTATCATCAGGCGAAGAGGCGAACCCGGTGATCGGCATATCAATGCCTTCGCGCGCCAGCAGCTGCAGCGATCGCAGTTTGTCACGCGCCCGGGTGATGGCCACCGATTCATTCAGCGGATAGCTGCCCAACATCTCGAACTGGCGCAGCACCGCCGTGCCGTAAAAGGTGGTCGCCGTGCCAATACGCGGGATAACGGCATCAAAGTGGCCCAGCGGTTCGCCACGATAATGCACCGCGGGAGAATCGGAATTGATGTTCATGTAACAGGAGAGTGGATCGATCATCTGCACCTGATGACCACGCTCTTCCGCGGCGTCGCGCAGGCGCTTACACGAGTACAGCGTTCCATCACGCGTGAGAATGGCCATCTTCATTGCAGAATTCCTTGTGCTTAGCGCGTTGCCCAGCCCTGTTGATGCAGATAATCCAGCATAAACGGACGCGTTTCTTTGATGATCAGGCGTTGAATCAGTTCGCTCCAGGTTTCCGAACGCTGGTTGCTGTCACGTTGCTGGTAATAAGCCGTGATTTGGTTATCGTACTGGTCCAGCACGCTTTTATCGACAGATTGATAACGATTTTCATGCACCAGCATCGCCGCTGGCATACGCGGTTTCACGTCTGGGGCAGAGGCTGGATGGCCGATGCAGAAGCCAAACAGTGGCAGCACAAATTTCGGCAGTTCCAGCAAATCGGTGACTTGCGCGATGCTATTACGTATGCCACCAATAAACACACCACCCAGCCCCAGCGATTCCGCCGCGACCATGGCGTTTTGTGCCATTAATGCCGTATCGACACAACCCAACAGCAGTTGCTCGGCGCGTCCGAGATGCGCATCCGGGCAAATCTGCTGATGACGATTAAAGTCGGCACAAAACACCCAAAACTCAGCGGCGGCACTCACCCATGGCTGCCCGCCGGTGAGTTGCACCAGCTGATCACGCTTTTCCTGGTCGGTAATGCGAATAATCGAGGAGCATTGTAAAAAACTGGAGGTCGAGGCCGCTTGTGCTGCAGCAATGATCGCGCTGCGCTGAGCATCATCAATGCCCTGCTCGGTAAAGGCGCGAATGGAACGGTGGCTGCACAGTAAATCGATGGTCGGCGTCATAATCCTCTCCGGTTACTTCTTTTTGTGGTTGTGATTGAACAACTGCGGTGCCATCGCTTGCGCGGTACGCCACATCATCAGCCAGGCGGCAGGCAGCATCAGCGCAATGCCAAGGAAAAAAAGCAGCGTCGCCAGCGACTTCTGCGCCATAAAATCAGGTGCCGCAATCCAGTTATTAACCAGTAATAGCGCACCAATCACCGCGAGCACGCCAAGCACTTCCAGCAGCAAAACCGGTTTCGGCAACGTGGCCAGATTACGCATGGGCGATTTCCTCAGTTGCTCAATAGGTCAGTCGCATTTTAGACCCGAATAATTCGCTCTGCAGCAAGGCATGGCTATCACCAGCAGCTTAACTGAAGCCAAACGCGTCTGCGGAGTGAAGTATGATGGACATAGATTGCGGTCATTAGAGTAACAGGCATTTTCTTCTTTGCTTAAGCAGGATGGGCGGGCATGATGTTAGCCATTATTCACGCTGTAATGTGAAACTGGTCACAAAACAGCAGCGGAAGGAGAGAAGCAATGATTGCAGTGATTTTTGGCCGTTCAAGCTGCCCATACTGCGTACGTGCGAAAGAGTTAGCCACCAAGCTGACCAGCGAGCGCGATGATTTCAACTATCAGTACGTCGATATTCAGGCGACCGGCATCACCAAGGCCGACCTGGAAGCACGTGCCGGCAAACCGGTGACCACCGTGCCGCAGATTTTCCTTGATGACCAGCACATCGGTGGTTACACCGAATTTGCAGCATGGACCAAAGAAAATCTGGGTGTTGAAGCCTAAGCAAACGGGCCTGCGGGCCCGTTTTTGATCGTGCTATTCGGCACGCATCGCCAGCATAATCCTCATCAGGCGTACCAGTAACGCCCCGCATCCAGCCCAAAACAGCGCACTTAAACTCCATGCAACAATCAGCAGCCAACTGTGCATCTGCGTGACGGTGAGCCACATCCAGGCCATACCCAAAAGCGTGCCCACCACGGCGACCCACAATGTACTGACCAGGGGACTATCCGGCTGCAACAGCGCCATTAACATGCCCGGCAATAAAAACAGCAATAATTCAGGCTGTCCCCGCATCGCTTGTTCCGCGGCAACGGCCCAAAAATGGTGTGCAAAAATAAACACCAGCGTATAAAGCATCATACCCAGAACCGATGCTGGCCAGCGATTATTGCGCTGCAACATAACCATCCTCAACTTTGTTGTTAACAATATTGAAACGTTTACTGCCCTGATGCGCACAAGTGGAAATAAAAAGAAACAGCCGCTGGCAGAAGGATTAAAAACTGCTGATAGCTGAGGAAGTTATTTATGATTAGAATGACGCCGTTTTAAATAATGGTCTGCACCTTCCTGGCGGCAAGGACATTCACAGCTGCCACAAGATAGCGAAAAAAGGCCCTTTCATCAACTTGTTACAGGTAAAGAAGAAGTTAAACCGTGAACATTAACGTCGCAGAATTGTTAAGCGGAAATGACGTTCTGTTATTATTTGTCGTCTTAGCCCTGGGGCTGTGCTTAGGCAAATTACGTCTCGGCTCGGTACAGCTAGGAAATTCCATTGGTGTCCTCGTTGTTTCATTGATTTTAGGTCAACAGCACTTTGCGATAAATACCGACGCACTCAGTCTCGGCTTTATGTTGTTTATTTTTTGTGTCGGTGTTGAAGCCGGACCTAACTTTTTCTCGATCTTTTTTCGCGACGGTAAAAACTACTTCCTTCTTGCCATTGTTATGGTGGTCAGCGCCCTGCTCGTTGCGTTGGGACTCGGCAAAGTGTTCGGCTGGGATATTGGTCTCACGGCAGGCATGCTGGCCGGTTCCATGACCTCCACGCCGGTACTGGTTGGCGCGGGTGACACGCTGCGACAAAGCATCAGTGACAACCATCAGCTCAGCATGATGCAGGATAACCTCAGCCTCGGTTACGCCCTCACCTATTTGATTGGTCTGGTCAGCCTGATCTTTGGCGCGCGCTATCTGCCTCGTCTGCAACATCAGGACTTACCGACCTGTGCACAGCAGATTGCGCGAGAGCGCGGTCTGGATGCTGACAGCCAGCGCAAAGTATTCCTGCCTGTGATCCGCGCCTATCGCGTTGGCCCGGAACTGGTGGAATGGAGCGGCGGTAAAAATCTGCGCGAGCTGGGCATTCATCGCCAGACCGGCTGCTACATTGAACGCCTGCGCCGTAACGGTATTCTTGCCAGCCCGGATGGGGATGCGATGCTGCAACTCGGCGATGAAATCTCGCTGGTGGGCTATCCCGACGCACATGCACGCCTCGATGCCAGCTTCCGTAACGGCAAAGAGGTGTTCGACCGCGATTTGCTCGACATGCGCATCGTCACCGAAGAGATTGTAGTGAAGAACCACAATGCGGTGAATAAACGCCTGAGCCATCTGAAACTCACCGATCATGGTTGTTTCCTTAACCGGGTGATTCGTAGTCAGATTGAGATGCCGATTGATGACAGCATCATGCTGAACAAAGGCGATGTATTGCAGGTGAGCGGTGAAGCACGCCGTGTGAAAAGCCTGGCGGATCGCATCGGCTTTATTGCGATTCACAGTCAGATGACCGATCTGCTGGCCTTCTGCGCCTTCTTTATCATTGGGTTGATGATCGGCATGATCACCTTCCAGTTCAGCAACTTCAGCTTTGGCATCGGTAACGCCGCCGGTTTGCTGTTCGCGGGTATCATGCTCGGCTTCCTGCGCGCCAACCATCCGACCTTTGGCTACATTCCGCAAGGGGCGCTGACCATGGTGAAAGAGTTCGGTTTGATGGTGTTTATGGCAGGTGTCGGCCTGAGCGCCGGTAGTGGCCTGCAACATGGCCTTGGCAGCGCGGGCGCCTTGATGTTGCTCAGCGGTCTGCTGGTGAGTCTGATCCCGGTGGTGATTTGCTATCTGTTTGGTGCCTACGTGCTGCGTATGAACCGCGCGCTGCTGTTTGGTGCCATCATGGGCGCTCGCACCTGTGCCCCGGCCATGGAGATTATCAGCGATACCGCACGCAGTAGCATTCCGGCACTCGGCTATGCAGGAACTTATGCGATTGCTAACGTTTTGCTGACGCTCGCCGGCACGCTTATTGTGATAATTTGGCCGCTTTTGCCTTTTTAAAAATATTTTTACTGCGTTCAGAACTTTCTATTTGGGGCGCAGTCTGAATAAGTGCCACTGCTTTTCTTTGAAATCCCCAAATTGTGGAGCCCGCCGGTCACTGACTTGCGGGTTTTTTTATGCCTGCAATTCCTGCCGCTTAAGGTTCTCCTAAGCGTAAATTGCGACCCTGCCACTCTGGTTTCGCTATTTTCCAATATTCATGCAACTTTCATCAAAGTTAAACACTCCAACAACCCACGATAAGATTAAGAGCCCGACTATTTATTGTTTGTCTGGTCGCTTTTACGCTATCAACTTTATTTTACTGGCAATTTCAGCACTGGTTTTTATGTGGTGGTCGCGCCACGAAAACCTGGATATCGCTATCAGCCAGCAGTGGTTTGACCCGCAGACGCAGACGTTTCCGTGGCAACACAACCGCTGGCTGGATCTGATCAATCATCGCTTGTTCAAGGATGTGATCATCGCTGGAGCGGTATTGATGTTGTTACGAGGTGTGCAGAAGCGCGATGGCCGTCGCGTGCTGGTGGCCCTGCTGTTTGGTATGGGGCCGCTAGTGGTGGGCATCCTGAAGGCGCACAGCGCGCACTCCTGTCCATGGGATTTGGCGATGTTTGGCGGTAAGGCAGCCAGTTTTGTGCTGCTGGATCCCACTCCGGTCAATAGCGGTCCGGGGCAATGTTTCCCAGGCGGTCACGCTTCCAGCGGCTTTGCCCTGATGGCGCTGTTCTTCCTGTGGTGGCCCGAGCGTTCGCGCCGCGCCGTACTGGCGCTGTTGTTCGGTATCGCGGTGGGCTTACTGATGGGATACGGACAGGTGATGCGCGGTGCCCACTTTTTCTCTCACAACTTGTGGGCTGGCTGGTGGGTGTGGCTGAGCCAGGTGCTGATTTTTGCTGGTGTTTCTTTTTGGGTAGACAAGATGAGGAAAAGCAAACGTGATGGAAGCGCTCAACCATAGCCTGTTTCTATGGATCAACGCCACGACGGATTCACCGCCATGGTTGATTAATCTGGCGACCTTTATCGCCAAAGATGTGATTGCCATTGTCCCGCTGCTGATTGTGGCCTTATGGTTTTGGGGACCGCGCGATCAGGTGCAATCTCAACGCGCGCTGGTACTGAAAACCGGCATGGCGCTGATTTATGCATTAAGCATTTCATGGTGCGTGGGCCAACTGTTGCCGCATCCGCGTCCATTTGCCATTGGCTTAGGGCACCAATTCCTCGCTCACGCCGCCGATGACTCTTATCCCAGTGATCATGGCACCACCATCTTTACTTTTGCGCTGGCGTTCATCTTCTGGCATCGCCTATGGTCTGGCGTCATTCTGCTGGCCGTTGGCAGTGCGATCGCCTGGTCACGCGTCTATCTTGGCGTGCATTGGCCGATGGATATGCTGGGCGGATTTTTGGTGGGCTTGCTGGCGTGTCTGGCTTCGCATATGGCGTGGCAGTTGTATGGCGAACGCATGCTGGCCTTCACCCACCAACTGTATCGCGCCCTGTTCGCTATGCCGATCAAAAAAGGGTGGGTACGCGGATAAGGTAAAGGGCGGCTCACTCGGGCCGCCCGATAGGGGACTAACTAAACCACTTCCCAAACCAGCCGTTAAATTTCATCATAATGAAATCCCAGATACGGCCAATAAATCCGCCCTCCGGCACCGCTTCCATCACCACCAGCGGGCGCTGATCCACGGTTTTGCCATCCAGCTGGAAATCAATGGTCCCCACCACCTGATTCTTCTCCAGTGGCGCCTCCAGCTGCGGTGAATTCAGGGTGAAACTCGCCTTGAGGTTTTTCATCTGCCCTTTCGGCACGGTGATCGCTGCGTCTTTCGCGACACCGAGATTGACCTGACTCTGCTCACCAAACCATACGCGCTGCTGGGCAAAAGGCTTATCGCTTTTAATCGGTGTCACGGTTTCGTAGAAACGGAACCCCCAGGTCAGCAGCTTCTCACTTTCACGGAAGCGAATCGCATCGGTTTGCGTGCCCAGTACCACCGAGATCAAACGCATGTCTCCGTCCACGGCGGACGCGACCAGGTTATTACCCGCGCCCGAAGTGTGTCCGGTTTTAATCCCATCCACCTTCAGGTTACTGCTCCATAACAGGCGGTTACGGTTCATCTGCTTGATGTGATTAAAGGTGAACTCTTTCTCACTGTTTAACGCATACTCTTCAGGTACATCGCTGATCAAACGCTGGCCGATAATCGCCATATCGCGCGCGGTACTGTATTGCCCATCGGCATCCAGCCCGTGCACGGTCATAAAGTGGGTATTCTGTAATCCAAACGCCTTAACGTAGTTGTTCATCAGACCGATAAACGAGTCCTGGCTACCGGCGACATAATCGGCCAGCGCGATACAGGCATCATTGCCTGACTGAATCACCACGCCCTTGTTGAGTTCAGAGACCGGAATACGGTCACCCGGTTTCAGGAACATCAGTGAAGAACCGCGCAGCTTCGGGTTGCCGGTTGCCCATGCATCCTGGCCGATAGTGACCAGGTCATCGTTGTGGATCTTGCCGGCTTTTAGCGCCTGGCCGACCACGTAGCTGGTCATCATTTTGGTCAGGCTGGCGGGGTCCAACCGCTGGTCGGCATTGGACTCAGCCAATATCTTGCCGCTGTTGTAGTCCATCAAAATCCAGGCTTTGGCCTCAATTTGCGGTGCAGCAGGCGCCTGTTCAGCCTGAGTGGTGACGGGAAGGAAAAGCACTAATAATGAAGTGGCAGCCAGCGGCCGCAAGGCAGAAATGACGGAGTTTTTTCTCATGAGCGTGACCAGATTGTCCTTGTTAAATCATGGTTTTCTAGCAGGTAAGACATGTCTTAATAAAAGCTACACGCTTACCACCTGCGAACAAAACCGTCCAACCGTAAAGTTTTATAGAGTTTATTAGAGTAACCCTGGCATCAACCCCGACGCGCTGCCACTTTTACTGTTACGCCGTAGTGGAAAAAGTGAGAGAAATTCCGATTTTTCGCAGAACGGTTAAGCCAGTCACAAAATTCCGCTAACCTGATGCCAATCAGCCCGAGGAGAACCACGATGGACTTAGCCGTTTTCGATCTGGACGAAACCCTGATTTGTGAAGACAGTACCAGCCTGTGGCTGCGCTGGCTGGTCTCACAGGGATTTGCCCCCGAAGCACTCATCTCTCAGGAACAAGCCTTAATGGAGAAATACCATGCCGGCACCCTGTCGATTGAAGAGTATATGAGCACCACGCTTTCCCCGCTCGCCGGTATGGCGACCCTGACGGTTGAGGGTTGGGTACGGCGTTTCATCCATCGCGATATTCTGCCACGCGTCTTCCCCGCCGCGCGGGAACGCATAAACTGGCATCAGCAACGCGGCGACACCGTGATGATCATTACCGCCAGTGGCGATCATCTGGCGGTGCCGATTGCGCAACGTCTGGGTGTACACGGCGCGTTGGCGATTGGCGTAGAAGTGGTTGACGAGCGTTACAGCGGCCAGATTTATGGCACCGCCACCTATCGTGAAGGGAAAGTCACCCGCCTGAGCGACTGGAAAGCTTTGCAACAGGATAAGCGCTTTGAAAAAACCTGGGCTTACAGCGACTCCATGAACGATTTACCCTTGCTCAACCACGCTGATCACGCCTGGGTCATTAACCCGGATGCGCTGCTGCAGCAGGAAGCGCAGCAGCGGGGTTGGGAAGTATGCAGCTGGGTACGTTAAGTTAACCACGCGAGGCGCTGGCGGGTTCCGCCAGCCCTACTTTTAACAGCTTGCCGTTGGCTTCATCGGTGAGCACATAGAGATAACCATCCGGCCCCTGACGCACATCGCGAATACGTTCACCGCGATCCTCCAGCAGTCGCTGCTCTTCGACCACTTTCTCGCCGTTCACCCGCAGGCGAATCAGGCTTTTTTCCTTTAATGCGCCGATAAACAGCGAGTTTTTCCACTGCGGGAAACGTGCGCTGTTGTAAAACGCCATCCCGCTGATGGCTGGTGACACTTTCCACCAGAACTGCGGTTGTTCCGTGCCCGCCACGTGCGTGCCCTGCGCTTCCGGCACTTTCTGTCCACTGTAATCAATGCCGTAGGTGGCCAATGGCCAGCCGTAGTTTTTGCCTTTCTGCGGGATATTCACTTCATCACCGCCGCGCGGGCCGTGTTCACTCTCCCACATTTGCTGTGTCCACGGATTGAAAGCTAATCCCTGTGGATTGCGCATGCCGTAAGACCAGATTTCTGCCCGCGCGTCTTTGCGCTGGACAAAAGGATTGTCTGCCGGGATTTCACCGTTCTGGGTCAGGCGCACGATTTTTCCTGAAAGCTTGTCGAGTTGTTGGGCGCTGAGGCTGGAAAAGTTGTCGCCAAAGGCAATGTAGAGATAGCCCTGACCATCAAATGCCAGACGGGTCCCCATATTGGCACCGCTGGAGAGCTTGGGTGTCTGCTCCAGCACCACCTTGAAGTCGCTCAATTGACGGTTATCGTCGCTGAGCCGACCATAGCCGACCACACCGCCCGCTCGCCCCTCGTCATCTGCCGTGGTGTAACTGAGCCACACGCGGCGGCTTTGGCCGAAATCCGGTGCCAGCACCACATCCAGCAAGCCGCCCTGACGATTTGCCCACACTTTGGGTACGCCGCTAATGGGTTGCGACAAGCCTTTTCCCGGCTGCCAACTGCGGAGTTGCCCGGAGCGTTCGGTTATTAACAACGTTTGATTGTCAGGCAGAAAAGCCACTGACCACGGATGATCAAGTTTGTCCTGTAGTACCTGAACCTGAACATCAGCAGCCAGGGTCGAATGGGCATAACTCAATGCGCCAAGCAACAGCGCGACAGGCAGTAAACGCATGGGATTCTCCTTTATCACGGTCTGCCGTTAAGGGTAGTCAGCCCGTAAGAAAGGATGTGCAGGATTTACAAAACATTAAGCCCGACATAGCGCCGGGCGACGGGATTAAGGCGCGGAGAAGGCCACAACATCACGAATCATTTCGTCGATGCCCGGACGAAGATCGTTGAGCGTAATTGGCGTACTGTTGTTCGGCAGGGATTTACCAAAGGCTTTGCGCACGACTTTGATCATTGGCTTACCGGTCTGCGCATCGACCGCTTCCACCTCGAGGAACAGCGCACTGTTTTGCGTACGGTGGCCAGTGGCCGCCATGGTGCTCGCTACAACTGCCGCAATCGGCACCACTTCGTAGAACTGCATCCCTTCGTTTTCTGCCGTCACGGCGGTGATGGCGCTTTTCACCCTGAGCGTATGTGCACCAGGCTTGCCTACCACCGGTTTACGTTCTGCGACCGCGCGTTTTAACTGGCTATCGGTGTACTGACGGATTTGATCCAATGTTTGCTGGCTGATGCGTTCAGTCGGTCGCGCGGCGGGATAGTAAACCACGGGTTCGAACACCACGTTGGTGTAATCCGCGCTGTGATAATCCGGCGAGATCCAGCGCAATGTCGGTTTACCGCTCGGTGACTGTTCAGATTTTAACTGGCTGTAATCGCCAAGAAAGCCGGAAAACTGCTGTTTATCCGCGACATGAGAGGTACAACCCACCGCCAGCATAGCCAGCGTTAAAGCAGGAATATAAAGACGAAATCGCATGAGAAAGCCCTTATAAGAGGTAAATCGCTTCTCAAGTGTAGAGCGCACGCTGCGCTTTGGCGGGAAATTTTCACAGAATGGGAGAAGAAACCACCTGCATTGCAGGTGGTTAGGGAATCACTCGAAGCAGGTCTCAGGATTCTCAGACAACGAAATGAACCTTTCGCCGCCTTTGGTCAAGGCAATAATGCCGCCGCTCTCAATATCATAAACCCACCCATGCAGACGCACTTTGCCTTTACGCAGCGCCACCGCTACCGAAGGGTGTGTTTTGATATTGTTCAGCTGAGCAATCACGTTCTCTTTGACCATTTCATTGAGACGGGTTTCAACTGCTTCATAGTTACGCTCTTCCACCACGGCTTTCGCCGCATTGGCGTAGTGCAACCAGTGATCGACCGCTGGCATGCTTTCTAAATCCGCATTAGACGCGATGGCGTTCATGGCACCACAGTTGGAGTGACCGCAAATGATGATCTCAGTCACACCCAGCGCAACGACCGCGTATTCAATCGTGGCGGACACACCGCCCGGTTCGGGACCAAACGGCGGCACAATATTACCGGCGTTACGGATCACGAACAGCTGGCCTGGCTCGGATTGGGTGACCAGTTCAGGCACCAGACGGCTGTCTGAGCAGGAGATAAACAGGGCTTTGGGATTCTGGTTTGACGCCAGACTTTTGAAAAGATCCTTCCTTTCAGGGAACACATTCTGTTGGAAATTCAGAAAACCTTTAACGATCTCTTGCATTTGTCTGCTCTCACTTTATCCGCATCTGCGCTGGCGGTACGATCTGCACCGTCAGCACGCGTTCAAATTCTTCAGTGCGGTGAATAACTTACAATCACCAACCGAACATTTAAGCAAAACAGGCTGGATTACACAACTCGGATCACCGTTAACGGTTCGCAGTCGTCAGCCTTATCGGCGACGATTTGAACGGATAACAGCTCCATTAAGCATAGCGGGAAACGCCCATTACGCGGTTAAGGAGATTCTTACATCACCTATACATTTTCCCTCGCAACCTCTGTACAATCCCCCGCCTATCCACACTAATTATGATGAATTATTATCCTTATGAGCCATGTCAAAAATCCGCCGCGCGTAGGCTTCGTCTCACTCGGCTGCCCAAAAAACCTCGTCGACTCAGAACGCATCCTCACGGAACTGCGTACTGAAGGCTACGATGTGGTGCCACGCTACGATGATGCGGAGATCGTCATCGTTAACACCTGTGGATTTATTGATAGCGCCGTACAGGAATCACTGGAAGCGATCGGTGAAGCGCTGAACGAGAATGGCAAAGTGATCGTCACCGGTTGCCTGGGTGCCAAAGTGGATCAGATCCGCGAAGTACATCCTAAGGTACTGGAAATCACCGGCCCGCACAGCTATGAGCAAGTGCTGTCGCACGTTCACACCTATGTGCCAAAGCCGGAACACAACCCGTTCCTGAGCCTGGTGCCAGAGCAAGGCGTTAAGCTGACGCCGCGCCACTATGCTTACCTGAAAATTTCCGAAGGCTGTAACCACCGTTGCACCTTCTGCATCATCCCTTCTATGCGTGGCGATCTTGATAGCCGTCCGATTGGTTCGGTGCTGGATGAAGCCAAACGTTTGGTGGAAGCCGGCGTGAAAGAGCTGCTGGTGATCTCGCAAGACACCTCGGCATACGGCGTTGACGTGAAACACCGCACCGGTTTCTGGAATGGATCCCCGGTGAAAACCAGCATGGTCAGCCTGTGCGAACAGCTGGCGAAACTCGGCGTGTGGGTGCGTCTGCACTATGTCTACCCTTACCCGCATGTGGATGACGTGATTCCGTTAATGCCCGAAGGGAAAATTCTGCCTTATCTTGATATTCCGTTGCAGCATGCCAGCCCACGCATCCTGAAGTTGATGAAGCGTCCAGGCGCGGTTGAACGTACGCTGGAGCGCATCAAACGCTGGCGTGAAATTTGCCCGGAACTGACGCTGCGTTCGACCTTTATCGTCGGCTTCCCCGGCGAAACCGAAGAAGATTTCCAGATGCTGCTCGACTTCCTGAAAGAAGCACGTCTGGATCGCGTTGGCTGCTTCCAGTACAGCCCGGTTGAAGGCGCGACGGCCAACCAACTGCCGGATCAGGTGCCAGACGACGTGAAGCAGGAACGTTTCGATCGCTTTATGCAGCTGCAGCAGAAAATCTCCAGCGAACGTTTGCAGGAGAAAATCGGCCGTGAAGTGTTGGTGATTATCGATGAAGTGGATGAAGAAGGCGCGGTGGGTCGCAGCATGGCCGATGCACCTGAGATCGACGGTGCGGTGTATCTGAATGGCGACCGTCAGGTGAAAGTCGGTGATGTGGTGCGTGTTAAAGTTGAACACGCCGATGAGTACGATTTATGGGGTACGCGCGTTTAACCGTGCAGCTGCTGGTGCGCACGTTTGCGCGCCAGATAATCGGTATCCGCTCTCAGCCGATCCCAGCATGATTTAAAGATGGCCGCCGCTGCGGCCTTTTCTTTTTCTGTGGTACGAGGTAGCTCGTTACCGTCTGCATCATATTTGCGTCCGCCTTTGTGATTGCTATAGCGACGTGCGCGGGTATAGCCCATCTGAATAAATTTTCGCGCCATATCCATGCCGACAAAGTCGTCCTGTGCGCGATAGTCCTCAAACAACTGCATGATCTGAACGGAAGATTCCTGAGCCAGTTCCACGGTTCGGAAGCGCCAGAATGGCAGAATTTCGCTCTTGTAAGGCTCCACCATTAACACCCCCTGCTCACCGCGCCCAACCTGATAAAGGTCTGGCCGCTGTCGGAAATCGATATTCTTAAAGTCTTGTTCGTAATCAAAGGGTTTCACTGCATTTCTCCTGCACGACATTATCACTTACTGCAATTATTTTTTTGCGGCTCTTAAGCAATGTGCTTTTACACCGATAACTTCTCTACTAGCCTACTTTGCTCAGGGAAAATCATGTTAACGAAAATGAAAATTGTGACTGCCATCATATTGATGCTGTTGGTATTCACCGCTATGCAGGCCATCTCCGGCTCACTGTTTTTATCTTCCCTGATCGCTGGCCAGCATAATTTCACCGCCAGTAACCAGCTGTCGCATCAACAACGTGAGTTCTCCGATAGCTGGCAAACGCTGGTGAAAACGCGCGTTATCATCAACCGCGTGGCGATTCGCATCCTGAAGAATCAGACCGATGATGCTTCACGCGCTGCCATCAACAAGCTGCTGGTTTCCGCGGGCGCCTCGCTTGATGAAGCGAAACAGCACTTTGACCGCTACAAAAGTGTCCCACGGATTGCGGGGCAAAGTGCGGCAGCCGCCGAGCTTATCGAAAGCAAATTCGCGAACTATTACCAACTGCTGAATCAATCCGCGACCTTTCTGAAAGCCAACAACTACGCCGCTTATGGCGAGCTGGATGCACAGCAAGCGCAGGATGATTTGGAAGCGGCCTACAAGCAGTGGCGCGGTGACAACGTGCAGTTAATCAATATACGCGCTGCAGATAACGATAGCACTTATCAGCATATGCTGGTGATGGTCGCTGTGATGGCACTGATTGTGGTGCTGTTGCTGCTGGTGGTTTGGCTGCTGGTTCGCCGCATCCTGTTAGCGCCGATGAAGCAAGTGCAGCAGCAGATGGAGCGCTTCGCCGAAGGCGACCTCTCCGCCAGTTTGAAGATTGAAGGACACAGTGAAATGGCCGCCATTGCCGCGAACCTCAATCATATGCAGCAAGCACTGCTGGGCACGATCAACAATGTGCGCGACAGTGCGGATGCGATTTTTGGCAGTGCGAGTGCGATCGCTAATGGCAACAACGACCTCTCCTCCCGCACGGAACAACAGGCCGCCTCGCTGGAAGAGACCGCCGCCAGCATGGAAGAGCTGACCGCCACCGTTAAACAGAATGCCGATAACGCACGTCAGGCGACGCAGTTGGCGAAAAACGCATCGGAAACGGCTGACCGAGGCGGCAACGTGGTGGATGGCGTCGTAAAAACCATGCGCGACATCGCCGACAGTTCGAAGAAAATCGCCGACATCACCAGCGTGATCGATGGCATTGCTTTCCAGACCAATATTCTGGCGCTGAATGCGGCTGTTGAAGCCGCACGCGCCGGTGAACAAGGTCGTGGCTTTGCGGTGGTGGCAGGTGAAGTACGTAATCTGGCGCAGCGCAGTGCGCAGGCAGCGAAAGAGATTAAGCTGCTGATTGAGGGCTCCGTGCAGCGCGTTAATTTAGGTTCACAGCAGGTGAGCAGCGCCGGCGATACCATGCAGGAGATCGTCAGTGCTGTGACGCGCGTGACCGATATCATGGGCGAAATTGCGTCGGCCTCTGACGAGCAGAGTCGCGGCATCGATCAGATTGGTGTGGCAGTGAACGAGATGGATCGCGTAACGCAGCAGAACGCCACACTGGTGCAGGAATCGGCTAACGCCTCGGCTTCGCTGGAGCAGCAGGCCAGCAGCCTGTCTTCGGCGGTGGCGCGCTTTAAAACCGGGACGCGTGCAGTGATGGCACCAGTGGCAAACACGGTGAAAGCCCCTGTCGCAGCACCACCACGAGCCTTGCCCGCTGCCGGTGCACACAGCAACGACAACTGGGAAACGTTCTGAGGTAACAGAAACAATCAGGTCGCCATAAGTGGCGACCTGACCTGCACAACGGGATTTTTCAGGGTGCGCACTTACGCGCACCGATTTGATATTTCAGGTCTTTAACTTCGGATCCAACGCATCCCGCAGTCCATCGCCCAACAGATTGAAGGCCAGCACCGTCAGGAATATCGCCAGACTGGGGAAGATAGCCACATGCGGGGCTATCACCATATCGGCACGCGCCTCATTCAGCATCGCGCCCCACTCCGGCGTGGGCGGCTGCGCGCCCAGTCCGAGGAAAGACAAACTCGCCGCCGTGATGATCGACGTACCGATACGCATGGTGAAATAGACCACAATTGACGACACGGTACCGGGCAGAATGTGACGCATGATAATCGTCCAGTCGGATGCGCCGATGCTGCGGGATGATTCAATGAAGGTTTGGTGTTTCAGCACCAGCGTGTTGCCACGTACCAGGCGAGCAAAGGCTGGAATACTGAAAATCGCCACTGCCACAATCACGTTGCTCATACCGCTGCCCATGATCGCCACCACCGCAATTGCCAGCAGAATGCCGGGGAAAGCAAACAGCACATCACAGATACGCATGGTAATGCGATCCCACCAGCCTTCGTAATAACCGGCCAGCAACCCCAGCAGCGTACCAATCAGCGCACCGATCGCCACCGAGAAGAAACCCGCAATCAGTGAGATGCGTGTGCCGACCAGCACGCGGCTAAAAATGTCACGCCCCAGCGAATCCACGCCAAACCAGTGCATCATCGACGGCCCATCATTTAGCCGGTCGTAATCAAAATAGTTTTCTGCATCAAACGGAGCGATAAACGGAGCGATAAACGCCACCACAATTAACAGCAGCACAAACAAGCCCGCCACCATCGCCACATGTTGATGGCGAAAGCGGCGCCAGAATTCACGCCATGGCGTACGTACCCGGGTTTCCGTCATCATCGGCATGGTTTTCAATGCCGCTGCGCGTCGCCAGTTCTTCAAGTGCGACTCCTTACCTGTAACGGATGGCCGGGTTGATCGCCGCATACAGCATATCGACAATCAAATTGATCAAAATAAACTCCAGCGAGAACAGCAATACCTCGGCCTGAATCACCGGGTAATCACGCATCTCCACCGAATCCACCAACAAGCGGCCTAAACCAGGCCAGTTGAATACTACTTCCACCACAATCGAGCCGCCCAGCAGGAAACCAAACTGCAGGCCCATCATGGTCACCACCGGGATCATCGCATTGCGCAGACCGTGTTTGACCACCACCAGCGACTCACGAACCCCTTTGGCGCGCGCGGTGCGCATGTAATCTTCCTGCATCACCTCGACAAACGAGGCGCGGGTAAAGCGTGCCATCACCGCCGCCACGGCTGCGCCCAGGGTTATGGACGGCAGGATATAGTGTTTCCAGCTGTCGGCACCTACGGTCGGCAGCCAACCCAGCTCAACAGAGAACACCTGCATCAGCAGCATGCCTAAGGCGAAAGCGGGAAAAGAGATACCAGACACCGCCAGCGTCATGCCGATGCGATCGGGCCAGCGGTTGCGCCAGACAGCGGAGGTAATGCCGATGGTCATACCGAAAATCACCGCCCACACCATGCTGGTGAGGGTCAGCCACAGCGTCGGGAAGAAGCGCGCGGCTATCTCTTCCGAGACCGGGCGTTTCGACACCATCGACTGGCCAAAATCCCCCTGCAGCGCATTGAGAATAAAGTGCCAGAACTGCTGGATCAGCGGCTGATCGAGACCGAGTTCCTGACGCACCAGCGCCACCACTGAGGCATCCGCTTCCGGACCCGCAATCAGGCGCGCCGGATCGCCCGGCAACAGGTGGACAAACAGGAACACCAGCACCGCGACAATCAGCAGCGTGGGGATCAGCCCCAATAATCGTTTGAGAAAATAGTTGAGCATGCAAAATCCTGCGCAGCAGCGGCCAGCCTCGCAAGGCTGGCCGCGCCTGTTACTTCAGATCCGCCTCATCAAAATTGAATGAGGTGTCGGGCATGACATAAAAACCGGTGAGGCTTTTATTGTTCGCGGAGAGCAACTGCTCAACCACCAGCGGAATCCACGGATGGTCGTTCCAGATACGATCCTGAGCGTCTTTGTACAGTTTGGCTTTCTGCTCACGATCGGTGGTTTTCAGTGCATCGCTCAGATCTTTATCCACCTGCGGATTGCTGTAGAACGCCGTGTTAAAGATGGCTGGCGGCCAGGAGGTGGTGGCAAACAGCGGCGTCAGTGCCCAATCTGCTTCACCGGTCGAAGCCGACCAGCCAGTGTAGAACATGCGCACACCGCTCTCTTTCTGCCCTTTACTCTCGACTTCTGCGGCACGCTGACCCGCATCCATCGCCGTGACTTTCACCTTCACGCCGACCTGCGCCAGCTGCTGCTGAGTGAACTGCAACACTTTCTGCGCGGTGCTGTGGTTGTGAGATGACCACAAGGTGGTTTCGAAACCGTTCGGGAAGCCTGCTTCTTTCAACAGCTCACGTGCTTTGGCCGGGTCATATTTAATCGCTGGATATTTCTGCGCAAAATCAATCGCCGGTGGCACGATGCCGGTGGCTGGCGTGGCATAACCAGCAAACGCCACTTTAACCAGCGCCTCACGGTTAATGGCGTATTCCAGCGCTTCACGCACTTTTGGATTATCAAACGGCTTCTGCGTCACGTTGAGGCTGATGTAACGCTGCATAATCGATGGCGTGGTGACGACGTCGAGTTTGCTGTTGCCCTGCAGCAATTTAGCCTGCTCAAACGGCACCGGGAAAGCAAAGGTCGCTTCGCCGGTCTGCAACATCGCTGCACGGGTGTTGTTGTCTACTACCGGGCGGAAAGTGATGCTGTCCAGCTTCGGATAGCCTTTCTTCCAGTAGCCATCCCACTTCTTCACTTTGACGAAGTCGGTCTGATTCCAGGTAACGAACTCATACGGACCGGTACCCACCGGATGGAAGCCAATGTCCTTACCGTATTTCTTCAGGGCGGTGGGCGAAATCATCACTGCCGCCGGGTGCGCCAGATTGTTGATGAAGGCCGAGAACGGCTGCTTCAGCGTAATCTTCACCGTGGTCGGATCCACCGCTTCGGTGCTGGCCACATACTTGAACAGGTTGTAACGTTTGAGATGATTATCCGGGTTGCTGGCACGGTCGATGTTGGCCTTGACCGCTTCCGCGTTGAAATCGGTGCCATCCTGGAACTTCACGCCCGAGCGCAGTTTGATAGTGTAAGTTAAGCCATCGCTGCTCGCCTGATAGCTTTCCGCCAGCACGTTTTGCAGCTTCATGTCCTTATCAAAGCCGAACAGTCCCTGATAGAACGCCTTAGCCACCGACTGCGACAATGTGTCATTGGCGTCGTACGGATCCATAGTGGTAAAGGTTGACGCCACAGCAATCACCGCGTCCTTCGCTGCCCACGCTGGCATTGCCAACGCTGAACTCAACAACCCGGCAGTGATAACCCCTTTTCGCATAATGTGGTGCATTGTTATCGTTCTCCTGTAATCCCTGTCATGCGCGACATCCGTGGATGACGCGGTTGCTTGCTGCTCAGGCACCGCTAATGGCGTGGCGGGCAACAAAATGCCCCGGTGCCACTTCCAGTAACGGTGCCACTTCTGGCTCATCACCCAACGGGCGGATCGGGCTGGGGATCTCATCCACCATTAACGCCCGCTCGCGATGACGGTGCGCCGGATCGGCGACCGGCACCGCGGCCATCAGTTTTTTCGTGTAAGGATGGCGCGGCTGCTCAAACACCGCCTGGCGCGGCCCCATTTCCACAATCTGTCCGAGATACATCACCGCCACGCGATGGCTGATGCGTTCTACCACCGCCATATCGTGAGAAATAAATAAGAAGGCGATGCCAAACTCGCGCTGCAAGTCGAGCATCAGATTGATAATTTGCGCCTGTATCGAGACATCCAGCGCCGAGACCGACTCATCGGCAATCACCACTTTAGGATTCAGCGCCAACGCACGGGCGATGCAGATACGCTGACGCTGACCGCCTGAGAACTCGTGTGGATAGCGCTGCGCATGCTCCGGCAGCAAACCGACGCGCTCCAGCAGCCAGGCTACACGCTTCTCCGCCTGGCGCCGATCCATGGTTTTGTGCACCAGCAGCGGTTCCATAATAGAGAAACCCACCGTCAGGCGCGGATCGAGGGAGGCGTAAGGGTCCTGAAAAATGAACTGAATATCGCGGCGCAGCGAAGCCAGCGCGTTGCCCTGCAACGCATCAATACGCTGACCATTAAAAGTAATCGTGCCGCCCTGGCTGGCAACCAGTCGCAGCAGCGACCGACCGGTGGTAGATTTTCCGCAGCCGGATTCGCCGACCAGCGCCAGCGTCTCGCCAGCGTGCAGATCAAAGCTGACCTTCTCCACCGCATGCACACGGCGTTTCACGCGATTCAATAACCCACCACGAATATCAAAGCGCGTCACCAGGTCGCGTACCTGCAAAATCGGCGGTTCATCGCTGCGCACCGTATCCTGCGGTTTGGCAATCTCTTCACGGCCATTGGTGTGCAGTAAGGGGAATTTAGCGGGCAGCGGCTGGCCGCTCATCGCTCCCAACTTCGGTACTGCCGCCAGCAAGGCGCGGGTGTAAGGCTGTTGCGGCGCATCAAACAGCTGCTGCACCGGCGCACGCTCAACCACATCGCCGCGATACATCACCTGTACGCGATCGGCCATCTCCGCCACCACGCCCATATCGTGAGTGATAAAAATCACCCCCATCTGCATCTCTTTTTGCAGCACGCGGATCAGCTGCAGAATTTGCGCCTGAATGGTGACGTCCAGCGCGGTAGTAGGCTCATCGGCAATCAGTAACGCCGGTTTGCATGACAGCGCCATGGCAATCATCACGCGTTGACGCATGCCGCCGGAGAGTTGATGCGGAAAACGCGATAACACATTGTGGGCTTCAGGTATGCGCACCAGATCCAGCATGCGCCGTGCTTCGGCCTGCGCTTGTTGGTGGCTTTTGCCCTGATGTAAACGGATGGATTCGGCGATCTGCTCGCCCACGGTAAACACCGGGTTAAGCGAGGTCATCGGCTCCTGGAAAATCATCGCCATATCGGCACCGCGCACTTTGCGCATCTGGCTGGTGGTAGCGCGCATCACATCCAGCACCTCGCCGTTACGTCGACGCAGTTGGATCTCGCCGCTGACATCCCCGCCCGCCTGCTGAATCAAACGCATCAGTGCCAGCGAGGTGACCGATTTGCCCGAACCGGATTCGCCCACCAGTGCCAGCGTTTCCCCACGATGCAAATCCAGTGACAGGTTACGCACCGCTTCGGTGATTCGCCCTTCATGCTCAAAACGTACGTTGAGGTCACGCACCGCCAGAACCTGCTCGGGTGCAAACTGCTGCTGCGTCATGCCTGCTCCTTAGCTATCGCGGTAAATCGCTACCTCGACTTCGCCACCCACATAGGCGAATCCCCGATACATCCCTTCACTGTTAAAGGGCAGCACCACATTGCCGAGCCTGTCGACGGCAATCAGCCCACCGCTGCCTTCCAGCTCCTGGACTTTGTCATGAATCACGTTGGCAGTGGCTTGCTGCAGGCTACGGCCGCCGTACTCCATCTGTGCAGAAACGTCATACGCTGCCAGAGTACGAATAAACACTTCACCGGTGCCGGTGCAGGAAACCGCCACGGTCTCATTATTAGCGTAGCAGCCCGCGCCGACGAGCGGGGAGTCGCCCACGCGGCCGACCTGCTTATTGGTCATGCCGCCGGTTGAAGTGGCGGCCGCCAGATTACCCTGAAGATCGAGCGCCACCGCACCCACGGTGCCGAATTTGCGATCGGGGTCGAGCGGATCGTCGCTGTGGCTTTGCGCAGCGCCGTCATGATCGAGCACCATCTGCTGGCTGCTCAGCGCACGCTGTAGCTGTTCCCAGCGTTCAGGCGTGGAGAAGAAATCCGGCGCAACCTGTTCCAACCCCTGTTCAGCGGCAAAGGCTTCTGCACCCGCACCGATAAACAGCACGTGAGGGCTATTTTCCATCACCTTACGCGCCGCCAGGATCGGGTTACGAATGTGATTCACGCCCGCCACCGCACCGACATCCAGAGTGCGGCCATCCATAATGCTGGCATCCAGTTCGTGAGTGCCTTGATGGGTAAACACCGCGCCTTTGCCTGCGTTAAACAGTGGGCACTCTTCCAGCAGCCGCACCGCCTCGGTCACCGCATCCAGCGCGCTGCCGCCCGTGGCCAGAATCTGCTGCCCTGCGGTAACGATTGCGTGCAATTGCTGACGATAGTGCTGCTCTTTTTCGGCGCTCATAGCGGCACGCGTGATTGCGCCCGCACCGCCGTGAATTGCGATAACTGCTTTAGCCATAACCGGTACCCTGTCAGGAAATCAGAACCAAAAACACTGATTTAGAATGGTTTTCATCTTTTTTAGGCAATTTTCGACTATAGAAAGGCACTCCCGGCTTGTAAAGCAGAAAGTGTATCTCCGGTCATAACCTTTTATTGTGGATTATGCTTTTTTAGTCACATGTGACTAGGCAGACAAATGTCACCATAATAGGCAGCAACTGAAATTCATCACGCAGAGACTGACATGGAACCTTTCACCGCAGGATTAATCTCCCTCGAAGACGCGCAGCAAAAAATGCTGCAACAGCTCACGCCCATTAGCGATTGCCTCAGCGTCTCGCTGTATGAGGCTGCAGGTCGCATCACCGCCAAACCGGTGACGTCTCCACTGGATGTGCCGCCGTTTGATAACTCCGCGATGGATGGTTATGCCGTGCGTCTCAGCGATATCGTGCCGGACCGCGAATTCCCGGTCGCAGGCAAAGCTTTTGCCGGCGCGCCGTTCAACGGCGATTGGCCCGCTGGCAGCGTGATTCGTATTATGACCGGTGCGCCGATTCCGGCAGGCTGCGATGCCGTGGTGATGCAGGAGCAAACCGAACAGCGTGCGGGCGGTATCGTCATCACTGCCGCCGTGACACCCGGGCAAAATATCCGCCGTATTGGTGAAGACATTGAAGCTGGCAAACAGGTGCTGGAGGCGGGTGTTCGCCTCGGAGCCGCCGAGTTGCCGCTGCTGGCTTCACTGGGGATTGCCGAAGTGAGCGTGCTGCGCAAACTGCGCGTGGCGATTTTCTCTACCGGCGATGAATTGCAGGCGGTGGGCCAGCCCTTGGCTGACGGTCAAATCTACGACACGAACCGCTTCACCGTATCGCTGATGCTTAACAAACTGGGCTGCGAAGTGATCGATTTGGGCGTGATTGCGGACGATCCCGAGGCGCTGCGCAAGGCATTCAGTGAAGCCGATCGTCAGGCGGATGTCGTGATCAGCACCGGTGGCGTCTCCGTCGGCGAAGCGGATTTCACTAAAGCGATACTGGAAGAGTTAGGCGTGATTACCTTCTGGAAGCTGGCGATGAAGCCGGGCAAACCGTTCGCCTTTGGCCGCTTAGCCAACAGCTGGTTCTGCGGCCTGCCCGGCAATCCGGTGTCTGCCGCCGTGACCTTCTATCAGTTGGTGCAGCCGTTACTGGCGACCCTTACGGGCCAGACCACGCGCATTATGCCGCTACGCCAACGCGCTCGTGCCACTCAGCGTTTGAAGAAATCGCCTGGACGCCTCGACTTCCAGCGCGGCATTCTCAATCGTGGTGAAGACGGCGTGCTGGAAGTGCGCAGCACCGGTGCCCAGGGTTCGCACGTGTTTAGCTCTTTCGCCCTTGCCGACTGTTTTATTGTGCTGGATCGCGATCGTGCGGATGTGGAAGCTGGCGAATGGGTTGAGGTTGAAGTTTTCAATAGCCTGCTGGAGGGCTAATGAGCGTCGAACTGAGCGATGAGGAGATGCTGCGTTACAACCGTCAGATCGTGCTGCGGGATTTTGATTTTGACGGTCAGGAGAAGCTCAAAGCGTCGCGGGTATTGATTGTGGGTCTCGGCGGGCTTGGCTGTGCCGCTGCGCCCTATCTGGCTTCGGCCGGTGTGGGCCATCTTACCTTGCTGGATTTCGACAGCGTCAGCTTAAGCAATCTGCAGCGCCAGATTCTTCACAGCGATGCCACCCTCGGCCAGCCCAAGGTGGAATCTGCGCGTCAACGGCTGGCGGCGATTAACCCGCATTGCCAGCTCGAACCGATTGATGCACAGCTGGATGATGCTCAACTCAGTGCCCTGATCGCGCGCCATGATGCGGTGCTGGACTGTACGGATAATGTCAGTGCACGTGAGCAGATCAATCGTTTATGTTACCAGCACAAGGTGCCGCTGATTTCCGGGGCGGCCATTCGTATGGAAGGTCAACTCAGCGTGTTTACCTGGCAACAGGACGAACCCTGTTATCGCTGCATTAGCCGCTTGTTTGGCGATCAGACATTAAGCTGCGTGGAAGCCGGCGTGCTGGCACCGTTGGTCGGTGTCATTGGTGCGATGCAAGCTTTAGAGGCCATAAAAGCGCTGACCGCGCTGGGGCAACCTGCCCGTTCACGCCTGTTGATCTACGATGCGATGAGTGCGGAATTTCGTAGCATGAAAGTGATGCAGGATCGGCATTGTGAGGTGTGCGGCGAGAAATAAGTAAGGTGCGCATGGCTGCGCACCTTGTGGTTTTACTCCTGCGGGAAGATGGTGCCTTTATTCATGATTCCGTTCGGGTCAAACGCGGTTTTCAGCGCCTGCAAAATTGGCCATGCGCTGCCGTGTTCTTGCTTCGCCCACTGCACGCGATGTTTACCGATGTCGTGATGGTGCACCATGGAACCTCCGAGCTTCAGCGTCTCTTTCAAAATTCAACTAAATCCACTGCACACCCACCTATTCACTAAAGGATAACGCTGGCTGCGGGTGTGGCAGCGTTGAAACGTTGCATCTCCGCCAGCAGCCAATCCCGAAATATCGCCACACGCGGCAACATCTGTTTGCCGTAAGGCACCTCCAGCCAGTAGCCGTTAGCGCTGGAAAGCAACTGCGGCGAGATCTGAACCAATACGCCGTTGCTGAGTTCATTACGCACCATGGCACGATCCAGTACGGCAAAACCCGCTCCGGTAACACAGGCGTTGATCACCTGATCCTGCGTGCTAAACGCCAGTCCGTTATCTTCCGGCGGCGCAGTTTCGCCGCAGGCCTGATACCAGCGCGACCAGTTATCCAGCCGACTGTCGCCATTCAACACGTGCAACTGTGGCATCAGGCTGATATCTGGCCAGATGCCATCCAGCATCAACAGCGGACTGCCCACCAGCACCAAAGTTTCATGGCACAGCCATTCGCCTTCCGCGCCCGCCTCTTGCGCATCCTGCTGCGAACCAAAGCGAATGGCGCAGTCGAAGTCGCTGTATTTCTGCCGCGCTTCACTGATCAGCATGATTTGCAGCTGACGATGCTGTTGACGCAATGACACCAGACGCGGCGCTAACCAGCGCGTGGCAAAGGTAGGAGCGACCTGTAAACGCAGGTGCTGGCGGGGGTTATGCTGCTGCACGCTGCGTACGCCTTCTTCCAGCAGATCCAGCGACTGACGTACCACGGGTAGCAGCTGGATGGCTTCCGGCGTCAGCATCAATCCACTGTGGCTACGCACGAACAGGTCTTTGCCAAGGAAGGTTTCCAGCTGGCGCATTTGGCGGCTGGCGGCGCTTTGCGTCATGAACAAGGCATCGGCGGCTTTACTGAAGCTCAGCGTACGACAGGTCTCTTCGAACAGCCGTAACATACTGATTGAAGGCAACTTTCTCATTCTGACTCCAGCAGCCAGGCGGTAAAACATCGCGCCAATCTAATCACAACCCAGACGGTAACGGAGAACGTAAACCTAAATTTTTGAGTGCAATCACAGGAAATTGCGGAATAGGGGTATGACTTTTTCGCACTGGCCTGCACCCGGCTCCAATGTCACAGTAATTTCTCATCCAGATAACAATAAAATAACAACCATCTCTCCCCGAAGGAGGAAGGAACATGACGCAAACGACTCTGATGGATGATGTACCCTTAAATCGCTTTCACCTCAAAATCACCGGGCTCACCTTCGGTGCGCATCTCACCGATGGCTACATTCTCGGTTCCGTTGGCTTCGCGCTGACACAAATGACGCCGCAAATGTCGCTCACGCCGTTCTGGCAAGGCATGATTGGCAGCTCGGCGTTGATTGGATTGTTCCTCGGCAGCCTGATTCTCGGCTGGATCGCCGACAGCGTCGGCCGCCAGAAGATTTTCTGCTTCAGCTTTATCCTGATTACCCTGGCATCCGGCATGCAGTTTTTTGCCCAGTCGGCGGAGCAACTGTTCCTGCTGCGCGTGCTGATTGGCTTCGGCTTAGGCGGTGACTTCTCGGTCGGCCATACCATTCTGGCGGAGTTCGCCCCGCGCAAACATCGCGGTGTGCTATTGGGTGCCTTCAGCGTGCTCTGGACGGTCGGCTACGTCGCCGCCAGCTTTGCCGGACATCTGGCACTGCAGGCACACGTTGATGGCTGGCGCTGGCTACTCGCATCCTCTGCTCTACCAGCTTTAGCGATCTTGCTGTTGCGCATTGGTACGCCGGAATCCCCACGCTGGTTACTGCGTCGCGGTCGACGCGAGGAAGCCATGGCTATCGTTCATCGTTTATTTGGCTCGCACGTCACCTTGCAGGAAGAGAAACAGCAGGAGCAGGATGGCAGCCTGAGCGCACTGTTCCGCCCGCGCTATCGTCGTCGCACCGCCTTTAACTGTCTGTTCTTTGTCTGCCTGGTGATCCCCTATTTCGCCATCTATACCTTCCTGCCCGCCATCCTGCGCGAGATGGGACTGGATCAAGGCTTCGCCACTGACCTGCTGCTAAGCGGTCTGCTGCTGGTGGGAGCGGTGCTGGGCATCGTGCTAACGGCGATGTGCTCGCGCCGAGGCTTCCTGATCGGTTCCTTTATTTTCCTTGCGACCTGTTTGCTGCTGCTGAGCCTGCTGCACACCAGCCCCGGCATCTGGCTGATTCTGCTGTTTGCCGCCTTTACGCTGATTATGTCGGCCGTGAGCAACCTGGTGGGCGTGTTCCCGGCAGAGAGCTTCCCGACCGATGTGCGCTCTCGCGGCGTGGGTTTCGCCACCTCAATGAGCCGACTGGGCTCGGCGGTCGGCACGCTGCTGCTGCCCCTCGCCATCGTCAATTACGGCATCGCCGGCACTATGGGTTTGCTGGCGGCGATTCTGGTGCTCGGCGCGCTGGTGTCCATCGCCTGGGCACCCGAGACCAAAGGTCTGACGCTCACTGACGCCTCTCAGGAGACCCCGGCAGTGGATAAAGCGCCCAGCCCTAACGCTTCAACTTCAACACAACATCTGTAACTGGAGGCAATGATGGAAATGTATATCGGTGAAGGCTTTGCAGGCGACGGCGTTAACGCCTCGCATATCAATATCATGATTGGACCGCGCAACGGCGTGGTGGGTCAGGCGTTCTCCACCAGCCTGGCGACGCCTTCACAAGGCCACTGCCCGTTTATGGTGGTGATTAAACCCAATGTGCCAGCCAAGCCGATGACGCTGTATGTCAACAAAGCCGCTATCAGTAGCGATTTGCACGGCAATGCCACCTGGGGCGCATCACAGGCTGCGATTGCTAAAGCTGTAACCGAGGCGCAGTTGCAAGGCACGTTGCCGCCGGAAGCCGAAGATGAGTGGTGCATTGTCACCGCTAACTGGGTGAATCCTGGCTGTACCGATCTCGATGAAGTGTTCGCTAATAACTATCGCGCCTGCAAAGTGGCGATAGAAGCGGCCATGGAGAAGTTGCCGGGCCGCCAGCAGTTAATCAATGCTCTGCCCGAGTTGGGCAATCCCTTTTATTCCCCGAAGTAGCAGGAGTTGCAGCATGGAATACATCAAACTGGGCCACAGCGGTTTGCAGGTGTCGCGTCTTTGCCTCGGCACCATGAATATGGGCAGCAAGAGCTGGAAACCATGGATTTTTGATGAGGCGCAAAGCGAGCCGATTATTCGTCACGCGCTGGAAAACGGTATCAACTTTATCGATCTGGCTGACTTCTACTCCAGCGGTGCCGGTGAAGAAGTAGTAGGCCGTGTGCTCAAACGCATCGCCCAGCGTGATGAGTTGGTGCTGACCACCAAAGTGGGTTATCCACTTGGCGGGGGCCAGAACAATCAGGGCCATTCGCGTAAACACATTCTCGACAGTATCGATGGCAGCCTGCGCCGCCTCGGCACCGACTATGTTGATGTCTACATGCTGCACTATTTCGACGTGAACACACCGATCGAAGAGACATGGGAAGCGATGAACAGCATCGTGCGCAGCGGCAAAGCACGCTATGTCGGGGTTTCCACCATGTATTGCTGGCAGCTGGCGAAGATTTTGTGGTGCTGCGAGCGCAACGGGTTTGTGAAACCGATCAATATGCAGCTGCAGCTGAACTGCGCCTACCGCGAGGAGGAACGCGAAATGATGCCGTTCTGTCGCGATCAGGGCCTGGGGGTTTCCGTGTTTAGCCCATTGGCGCGCGGGCTGTTAAGCGGCGATGCGCAATCTATCCGCAATCAAACTGATTTCTTCACCCGTGAAATGTATGCCGATGAAGCTTCGATTCAGATTGCCGAATCCGTTGGCCGTGTCGCCGCTGCACGTGGATTAACCAGTGCGCAGATTGCTCAGGCCTGGGTGCTGTCCCATCCAGGCGTGGATTCGATGCTAGTAGGTGCAGACAGCGTCGCCCAACTCGATAGCGCCATCGCCGCGCTGCATACCCCGCTGGATAGCGAAGAGCGCTTCGAGCTGGAACGCAACTACACGCCGTGCGATGTGATCAACGATTACACCGCGGGAAAACGTATCGCCCGTCATAGCCGTGCTGCGCGCACGGTGTTTACGGATAACGCACTTCAATCTGCAAGGAATATCGCATGACATCTTCACTGCTGCGTACCGGCTGGTATTGCAATGGACAATGGCTGGAGAGCGATCGCACTTATGATGTGACCAACCCAGCCGACAACAGCGTGGTGGCGCAGGTCGCTAACGTTGGCGCGGCGGAAACCCACCGCGCGATTGATGCCGCCGCCGCCGCCCTGCCCGCCTGGCGTGCCTTAACCGCCAAAGCGCGCGCTGCGATCCTGCAGCGCTGGTATCAATTGATTATTGAGAATCAGGAACCGCTGGCGCAGTTGGTGGTGCAGGAACAAGGAAAAGTGCTGGCTGAAGCGCGTGGTGAAGTGCTTTACGCCGCCAGTTTTATTGAGTGGTTTGCCGAGGAAGGCAAGCGTGCCAACGGCAAGACGATCCCTTCAACTAAGGCCGGCAATCTGATCCTGACGCTGAAGCAGCCGGTGGGCGTAGTCGCCGCGATAACGCCATGGAATTTCCCACTGGCGATGTTGACGCGCAAGCTGGGCCCGGCGCTGGCCGCCGGTTGTACTGCAATCGTTAAACCAGCCAATGAAACACCGCTGTCGGCTTTTGCCCTGTTGGTGCTGGCGGAACAGGCGGGTGTTCCGGCTGGCGTGCTGAACGCGGTGAGCGGGGAAACGGTGGAGATTGGCCACACGCTAACGCACCACGATACGGTGCGGAAAATTTCTTTCACCGGCTCTACGGGTGTTGGCCAGTTGCTGATGCGCGATGCCGCGAGTTCAGTGAAGAAGTTGTCGCTGGAGTTGGGCGGTAATGCACCATTTATCGTGTTCGATGATGCCGATATTGATGCCGCAATCGAAAGCGCTATGGCAGCCAAATTCCGCAACAGCGGACAGACCTGCATCTGCGTGAACCGCTTTTACGTGCAGGATGGCGTGTATGATCAATTCGTCACCAAACTGGCTGCAGCGGCTAACGCGTTGAAAGTCGCACCGGGCCTGACACCGGGCGCACAGCAGGGGCCACTGATTCATCAGCGAGCCATGGAGAAGGTCGAAGCACATGTGCAGGATGCCTTGCAGCACGGTGCGCGTTTGGTTTGCGGCGGTGAGCGTCATGCGTTGGGTGGCAGCTTTTACCAGCCAACGGTGCTGGCCGATGCCAATGAGCAGATGCGTCTGGCACACGAAGAGACATTTGGACCGGTTGCGGCCTGCTTCCGTTTCCGTACGGAACAGGAAGTGATCAAGCGCGCCAACAACACACCGTATGGGCTGGCCGCTTATCTGTTTACGCGTGATCTGGCGCGGGCACTGCGCGTGACACCGCAACTGGAGAGCGGCATGGTTGGCGTTAATGAAGGGATTATCTCGACAGAGGTGGCGCCGTTTGGGGGTGTAAAAGCGTCAGGATTAGGACGCGAAGGCGCGGATGTTGGGCTGGAGGAGTATCTGGAAACCCAGTATGTGAATATTGGGCAGATTGGGTAGTTTGGCTTTTTCGCTGAAGGTCATGTGCTGGGTCAGATAAGGTCCGCCCGATCGCAAAGGAAACCGGCATCCATGCCGATCGGCTGGGCCATCCATGGCCCAGACGCTTTGCTCTTCGGGCGAACCTTATCTTCCCTTTAACCTATGGTGTTGCTGTATAGACCGCATCGGCCGTGCAGACTGAATTAACCAACAGAGAGCACAAATATTGATAAAGGCAGGAATGGTGGGTCCGGAGTAAAGCGTTCGCCGCAGGAATACGGCAGTCGAGGCTACAGGGATGTATTCACGCCGTCTTTACGGAGCGCCCCGCCATTTATGCCTGAAGGTGCAGAACTCTCAGGCGAAATGGCAAACCAGAACAATGCGCCCGCCGCAGGAATACGGCAGTCGAGGCTACAGGGATGTATTCACGCCGTCTTTACGGAGCGGCCCACCATTCATGCCTGACGGTGCAGAACTCTCAGGCGAAATGGCAAACCAGAACAAAGCGCCCACCGCAGGAATGCGGCGGGCGAAGCTATGGGTATGTAACGATTTAAACAATACCCTGACTACGCAGATAATCTTCGTAGTTGCCGGTAAAGTCGATAATGCGATCGCCCTTCATCTCCATCACGCGGGTTGCCAGTGAACTGACAAACTCACGGTCATGCGAAACGAAAATCAGCGTGCCTTCGTAACCTTCAAGTGCCAGGTTAAGCGATTCAATCGATTCCATATCAAGGTGGTTGGTCGGTTCATCCATGATCAAGATGTTCGGCTTCTGCATCATCAGCTTGCCAAACAGCATGCGGCCTTTCTCACCACCAGACAGCACTTTAGCAGGCTTCTTGATTTCATCATGACCAAACAGCAGACGGCCCAGAATACTGCGCACCGCTTGCTCGTCGTCACCTTCCTGCTTCCACTGACTCATCCAGTCGAAAACACTCAGGTCATCGGCGAAATCTTCTGCGTGATCCTGCGCATAATAACCAATCAGCGCATTCTCGGACCATTTCACAGTGCCGCTGTCAGGCGTTAATTCGCCGACCAATGTTTTCAGCAACGTGGTTTTACCAATACCGTTGGCACCGAGAATGGCCACTTTCTCGCCAACTTCAACCATCAGATTAAGCTTGCTGAACAGCGGTCCGTTATCGAATCCTTTCGTCAGTGCCTCAACTTCCAGCGCATTACGGAACAGCTTCTTATCCTGATCAAAACGGATATAAGGGTTCTGACGACTGGAGGCTTTCACTTCATCCAGTTTAATTTTATCAATCTGCTTGGCACGCGAAGTCGCCTGACGCGATTTGGAGGCGTTGGCACTAAAACGGCTAACGAATGATTGCAGGTCTGCAATTTGCGCTTTCTTCTTCGCGTTATCAGAAATTAAACGTTCACGCGCTTGCGTCGCCGCGGTCATATATTCGTCATAATTTCCTGGATACACGCGCAGTTCGCCGTAATCCAGATCCGCCATGTGCGTACACACCATATTCAGGAAGTGACGGTCATGCGAAATGATAATCATGGTACTGTTACGTTCGTTTAGCACCTGCTCCAGCCAACGAATGGTATCAATATCCAGGTTGTTCGTCGGTTCATCGAGCAGCAAAATATCTGGGTTTGAGAATAATGCCTGCGCCAACAGCACACGCAGTTTCCAACCTGGTGCGATTTCGCTCATCGGACCGTAATGCTGTTCCACCGGAATACCCACGCCCAGTAATAATTCCCCGGCACGAGATTCTGCGCTGTAACCATCCATTTCGCCGTATTCAACTTCCAGGTCGGCAACTTTATAGCCTTCCTCTTCGCTCATTTCTGGCAAAGCATAAATACGGTCGCGCTCTTCCTTCACCGCCCATAATTCGGCGTGACCCATAATCACCGTATCCAGCACGCTGAATTGCTCAAAGGCAAACTGGTCCTGACGTAACTTACCGATACGCTCGTTAGGGTCGAGTGAAACATTACCGTTGGTCGGTACCAGGTCGCCGCCCAGTATTTTCATGAAGGTCGATTTACCGCTGCCGTTCGCACCGATTAAACCGTAACGATTACCGCCGCCAAACTTAACGGAGATATTCTCAAACAGCGGCTTACTGCCGAACTGCATAGTAATATTGCTGGAAACTAACACGGCATTGACCTTTGTTACGCAGTGGAGGAAAAAACAGCGGGCATTATGCCAGAAAGCAGCACCGGGACGCCACCTCTGCGCCTGCAGGCAGCGAGCGAAGGCGCCAAACGCGTTGTTGCAAATAGAGAAATAAAAAAGCCGAAGACAACGTGGTCTTCGGCTCCCGCTTACAAGGATTGTGTCGATTATTTGATCAGGAAGCTGTCCAGGCTTTTACCAGAGTCCAGCGCTTTCTTAATCGCTGCTGGGGTACGGCCCTGGCCGGTCCATGATTTCTCTTCACCGTTCTCATCGGTGTAAGAATATTTAGCCGGACGCGGTGCACGCTTCGCGCGTTTTTTACCGGTTTCCAACGCACCCAGCAATTCGTTCGGGTCAATACCGTCAGCCAGCAGCATTTCGCGGTATTTAGACAGCTTTTCTTCTTTCTCGCGATTCTGCGCTTCTTCTGCATGAACTTCGTCGCGGCGCTCAGTCACCACCACGGTTAATTTCTCCAGAATCTCTTCCAGATCGGTCAATGGCAGTTCACGAGCCTGCGCACGTAATGTGCGAATGTTGTTCAGAACTTTAAATGCGTCACTCATCACAAGGTCCTTGCTTAAGGGGGGTTTAAATAAACTGTAGTGGCAAGATTACCCAATTCAAATAAAAAAATAAATTAATTTATGCGGACGGATAATTCCTAACTGATTAACGTATTCACAATTTGAGCGATATCCCCAGCGGGAAGCTTTAATTAACGGTGAATTAACAACAGCATTTTAGTACCACCGACTGGAACTGGTACCGATTTCAGAGGTTATTCCCGGCTGATAAACAAGCATTTAGCGGCTAATGCCTTGCCTGGCTGATGTGTGTTAGCAGATTAATGAAGATTAATGTTATGGCCGAAAATCTATTTTCACAGGTGATTATTCTATTTTCACAGTTGAGACCACAATCGCATTTTTATCCCCACTTATCGATAAAAAGCCAGTGCATGCACCGGCTTTTACCCTCATAAAAACGTCACCTCAGGTTACGAGCTTTTCTTCACAGCGTGCGTCAACTGCGGTTGCGGTTCTTCATTTGACAGCCAGTCGTGCAAATAATGCTCGATCTGTTCCAGCGAACGATTTCGTGTTTCCGGTACAAAGCGAACCACAAAAATGGCTCCCCCTATTCCGATTAGCGCAAAAATAAAGAACGCTCCCGATAAACCCACCGATGCCAACAGGATTGGGAACATCAGCGAGATAAGGAAATTAGCGATCCACATAGCAAACACGGCGCCGCCCATAAATATCCCACGCAGACGTGTAGGGAAAATTTCAGACAATAGCAACCAGGTCACGGGCGAGAGTGCACCTTGCTGGAAGCTCAAAAACATCAGCATTCCCAGCAACACCATATAACTGCGCAGAACATCAGGTTGACCATTTACCGTCTCCGGCATGAAATAACTGACGGCACCAATAAATACCAGACAGGCGGTACAGCCAAACTGTCCTAACATCGTCATGGTACGGCGCCCAATGCGCCCCAGCAGCCAGATACCGACGAAAGTCATTAATACTGAAATAACGCCATTGGCGATGGTGGCAATTAATGCTGCGTTATCGCTCATGCCCACGGCTTTTAACATGGTCGGAGCGTAATACATGATGGTATTCACCCCGGTTAACTGCTGTATGACCGCAATACCCACGCCAATCAAAAATAATTTAAACAGCCAGGGTTGACGAAGTTCACGCAGGCGTGGGCGCGTTTCATGTTGCTCTTCAGCTAAGGTTTCTTCTATTTCCGTGAGTTCCCACTCAACATCTTGTTTAGCTCGCGTGCGTTCCAGCACCTGACGCGCTTCTGCTAACCGCCCTTTCATCGCATACCAACGCGGTGAGTCGGGCATAAACAGCATGCCAAACCACAGCAGCACGGCAGGCACCGTCGCTACCGCCAGCATCCAACGCCAGGTGGTATCACCGCCCCATACCGCGTTAAAACCGGCGTTGGAGATGTAAGCCAACATCTGCCCGGAGACGATCATCAGTTCTTGCATGGTCACTAACTGGCCACGTTTGTTGGCGGGCGCCATCTCCGCGATGTACACCGGGACTGTCGCTGACGCGCCCCCCACCGCCACACCCAATACCAGGCGGAAGAAAATCATCCATTCAACGTCAGGTGCTAACGCGGTGCCGATTGCGCCAATGGCGAAAATCACCGCCAGCACCAGAATGATTTTTCTCCGCCCGGCCGCGGCGGCAAAGTGGCCTGATGCCAGGGCACCAAAAGCCGCGCCAAACAGCAGGCTGCTGGTGACCAACCCCGTGGTAAAGGGTGTCAGATGGAGATCGTTGCCCATAAATAACAGTGCGCCAGAAATCACACCGGTGTCATAGCCGAACAGCAACCCCCCTAAGGTGGCAATCATTGCTATCACCTTCACAAAGGGTTCAGTGCGCGTGCTGCTGTTCGGCCCTGATGCTTTGTTGGGGGTAAGGTAGTTTTCCCGCGGCATAATCCACTCCTTAACAGTAAGAGAAGATTTAAAAATAGTTTATTTCAACCAACAGGAATAATTATGAAATTTAAATTTTGCGCTACAGATCATAAACCCCGCATTTACATGCGGAGCAGATCACAAAAAGGGGCTTTACTGCGTGTAAATCGGTGAAGAGTGATCAGAGGGGAATTTGCATTTAGTCCAAAATGAAAACTTTCGTTTCAAAATGGGCGAATTGTGATGCCTGATGCTGGGGCAACCCGCAGACTGCCCCCTTTTACGACTAAGGCACCGCGGTGGCAGGGCCAAACACAGAATATTCCGGCAAATTAACGTTCTGATAAGGTTCCCAACCGCCGCCCAGCGCTTTGTACAACGCGACTAAATCCAGTGCACTCTGCATTCGTGCCTGTGTCGATTGTGCTTCTGCCTGCGCTAACTGACGCTGTGCGTCCAACACATCCAGGAAGCTGGAAATCCCCTGCTTGTAGCTATCACTGGCGAGATCAAATGCTCTCTGCAATGCGCCAGTGGTTTCATCCAGAGCTGTCACCTGCTGCTGATCGGCGCGATAACTGACCAGGGCATTCTCGACATCCTGCAACGCAGTCAGCACCGCCTGACGATATTCCAGCGCCGCATTGGCCTGCTGCGCGCGTGCCAGTTTCACGCTGGAGACCAAACGCCCGCCCTGAAAAATCGGAATGGAGAGCGAGGGCCCGATACTGTAGAAATGGCTGCTCCAGTCATCCAGATAGCTGGCATCGGTGTTGCGAACCCCGAGTTGACCCGTCAGTGACAGGCTGGGGAACAGATCCGCCACCGAGACGCCAATGTTGGCAGTCTGCGCATGCAGATTGGCTTCCGCCTGTCGAATATCCGGACGTCGTCGCGCCAGCGTGGATGGAATCCCCACCGCCACCATTTTCGGCAACGCCGGTAACGCTTTACTGCTCATCAGCTCGTTATCCAGTGCGCCCGGCGTTTTGCCCAGCAATACCGCTAAACCATTCATGGCCTGACGTTCCTGCGACTGATAGCCCGGCAATTGCGCGTTCAGCGAGGCAAGTTGTGCGCGCGCATTTTCCACATCGGTGAGCGGCGCCATGCCGTTACGCTGCTGGCTTTGCGTCAGTTCCCAGGTTTGCTGCGCCACATCGATTTGCTGCTGCAGCGTATTGAGTACCGCTTGCGCGCCGCGCAATTGCAGATAGGTACGTGCCACTTCTGCTTCGAGTGACACCAGCGCATCATTGCGTTGTTCGATGGCAGCCTGCTGCTGCGCATCTGCGGCTTCCATCTGACGGCGCACTTTGCCCCACAGATCCAGCTCCCAGCTGGCGTCAAAGCTGCCTTGATAAAGGGTGACAGAATGATCGAGGCCGTTCAGTTGATTGGCGACGTCACTGTCCACCTGATCGTAAACCCCGTTGGATTTCAGTATGCCTTTTAGGCCCAACTGCTGACGTGTGACTTTAGCCGAGCCATTGAGTGACGGAAAAAGCCCGCCGCGCGCCTGCGCCAGTTGCTCACGCGCGCCAGCAATGCGCAACACCGACTGCTGCAGGGATAAGTTACCGGCAATGGCGCGTTCAATCAGGCTATCCAGTTGTGGATCATTAAAGCTTTTCCACCACAGCGGGTTGGTGGCCGCCGATTGCGGTTTTGAGGCTTCCTGCGACGGCAAATCGCGATAGCTGCCCGGCGTCTGCGCATGGGGTGGCTGATAATCAGGGCCCACAGCGCAACCCGCCAGAAGCAGAGACAGCGCCAGCAAACTCAAGCGCGGAGAGGTGATCATCTTAGTGTGCTCCTGCACTGCCTTCGCTCTTGATCGGCGAAAGCAACCAACAAAATGGAATCAACAGCAAGGCCACAATACTCAGGCCCATAAATACGTCGATGTACGCCAAGATTCGCGCCTGTGCAATCATCTCTTTGTACAGCTGACCGGTCGCCAGCGTCAGGGGATCGCCCACCGCAGACGTAAAGTCGCGAATCGACTGCGCCCAATGCTGCAAAGTGAGATTGAACGGCTCGTTGAGCGGCGTCATGTTATGCACCATACTCGCCGACCGCGCCTGCATACGCTCAGTGATCCCCGCCGTTGCCAGTGAAATACCGATCGATCCCGCCACATTACGGAACATGGTAAACAATGCCGATGCATCCGCATTGAGCCGTTGTGGCACCGTAATAAAAGCAATGGTCGTCAGGGGCACAAACAGGAAACCCAGCCCTATCGATTGCGCACTGCGCATTAATACCAGGGTGGTAAAATCAACGTTCGGCGTCAAGGTCGTGGAATAGAAGAAGGCGCTGGCGAGACAGGTAAAACCGAAAGCAATGATGTAGCGTGTTTGCACAATCGGCATCAGCTTCAGCACCAGCGGAATGGTCAGGACGATCAATATCGCACCAGGCGAGAGCACCAGCCCCGACCAGGTCGCGGTATAGCCCAGATCCTGCTGCGCCAGTTGTGGAAGTACTACCGAACTGCCGTACAGAATCATCGCCATGCCTGCCATCAGCAAACCGGCCACCCAGAAGTTACGATCTTTCATGACCGTGATATCTACCACTGGTTTACGTGCATACAGCAGCCAGTAGACGGCGCCGACAATGCCGATCACCGCCAGCATGCAAAACAGGCGAATAAAGTGCGAGGCGAACCAGTCTTCATCTTCACCACGGTCAAGGAACACCTGCAAACAGCCGAGTCCAAGAGTGATCAAGCTGATACCGATGTAATCGATCTTCAGCTTGCCCTTCGCCCATTTACGCTCCCACGGTGGATCTTCCAGCAGTTGATAGATCGCCAGCACCGTTAAAATTCCGACCGGGATGTTAATGAAGAACACCCAGCGCCAGCTGTAGTTATCGGTGATCCAGCCGCCGAGTGTTGGGCCGATCACTGGCGCAACGATAATCGCAATCGAGGAGAGACCAAAAGCTTTGCCACGATCTTCCGCTTTAAAGTAATCGAGGAGCACCGATTGCTGCACCGGCTGCAAACCGCCGCCGAAAAAACCCTGCAACACGCGGAACAGAATGATTTGCCATAGCTCAGTGGCGATACCGCACAGGAACGAGCAGATGGTGAACATGACAATACAGATCAGGAAGAACTGTTTACGCCCAAACAAGCGGCTAAAGAAGGCGGAAATGGGCAACACAATGCCGTTAGCCACCAGATAGGAAGTCAGCACCCAGGTGGATTCGTCGTAACTGGAAGAGAGTGAGCCGGCAATGTGCGGTAGCGCCACGTTAACGATGGTGGTGTCGAGGATCTCCATAAACACCGCCAGCGTCACCGTGATGGCGACCAGCCAGGGATTGCTGGCCGGACGCCAGCTTTCGCTCGCACTCATTCGACGGTGACCTTCGGCTCAACCGACAGGCCCAGTGGCAATGGATGATTCGGATCCAATCCTTTATCGATGACGATTTTCACCGGCACGCGCTGCACAATTTTCACGTAGTTACCGGTGGCGTTTTCAGCCGGGAAGGTGGAGAAACGCGAGCCGGACCCCATCTGCACGCTATCAACGTGCCCTTCCAGCTTCATATCTGGCCAGGCGTCGATACTGATATCCACTTTGTCGCCGGGATTCATCCGCGCCAGTTGGGACTCTTTGAAGTTGGCATTGATCCAGATATCCGGCGACACCAGTGAAAACAGTGCCGTGCCAGCCTGTACCAGCGTACCGACCTGCACGTTGCGCTTGGTGACAAAGCCATCGTACGGGGCGCGCACTTGGGTATAAGAGAGATTCAGTTCGGCGGTATTGAGCTGAGCCTGCGCCTGCTCAACCTGCTGCTGGCGCGCTTCTACGTTGGTTTCCTGCTGACGAATCTGCAATTGCACCTGCGAAGCCACTTCGACCTGCGCTTTGGCGCTTTGCAGTTGTGCTTCAGCGGATCGCAGCTGCGCGGCTGCGGTATCGATGTTGCGTTGTGACGTCGCGCGCGGATCCACGCCGCGCTGACGACGATAGTCCGCCTGCGCATTCAAAAGATTGGCCTGCGCTTTGGCTTGATCGGCTAACGCCTGATCGCGCTGCGCAGGATACTGCACGCGTGACAGCGCTAACTGTGCCTGCGCCTGATGCAGTTGCGCCTGAGCCAGGCCAAGCTGGGCTTTAGCCTGATCGCGTTGGGCACTGGTATCGCGTGGGTCGATCTCCACCAGCAAATCGCCCTGCTTCACCCGCTGGTTATCTTTCACCAGCAGTTTCACCACATAACCGGCCGCTTTCGGTGCGATGGTCACGGCATCACCTTCGGTAAAGGCATCATCCGTGGATTCAATGTTGCGCGTGGTAAACCAGAACCACAGGCCCACCAACAGCATGATCACGACCACGATGGCGAGAATGACCAGTGGCTTTTTGCCGGGGCGTTTACGTTGTGGTTCGTTGTTGTCTTGACTGGAGTCTGAAGCGTGCTGCGCATCCTGCTGCTCGCGTGCGGGCGGCTGATTGTGGTTATCACTCATAGGTTATCATCGCTGGCTGTGATCCCGATCCACGGGCAAAAACGGTCAACTTAACCTTAGATCGAAAATTGACAAATGCCAGTACAACTTTACACAAGCCAACAATCAACGCATTTTCTGCCACTGAGTGCGATAACGCGCTGAATAATCAGCGCGTCAGCTCATCGGGCAGAACAAAATGGCAGGCTTAGTGTAGCCAGCGCAACAGCAACCAGCCACACAGCATCGACCACGCCAGCATGGGTAAAGAAAACAGGTGAAAGCGCCACCAGACTTTGTTGTCTTGCGCCATACGAAGCGCAATCAGGTTAGCCAATGAACCCGGCAGCAAGCCAAATCCACCAATGTTGACGGCCCAGGCGAGCGCCTCTGTAGGCGGCACTTTTTGCAGCAAAAGAATGGTTGCCGGCACATTGCTGATGACCTGTGAAAGACCGATCGCCAGCAAATATACCCCCCCTTCGCTTAAATGACCTATCGCGGCGAAATAGGGTTGCAGCAGGGGAAGATGCATCAGTAAAAACACATCGATGAACATCGCGACAAATACCAGCAACAAGCTCCAGTCAATACTGATCAATACGCTGCGCGCCATGATCAGGAAGCAGCCTGCCACCAATAACAGTGCCCATCCGGTCATTTTCAGTTCCAAAGCCACAATAAACACCAGATACAGCAGCACACTAATGATAAACAACGGTTTTTGCCATTGATGCGCTTCGCTTTGCGCATGCTTCTGGATGGTTCGCTTGGGAAAACTCCACCAGGTGAGCGCCATCAGGCTGATCATTAATACTGCAGCCAGCGGTGCCATCTGCAGGATAAATCCCGGCACGCTGAGCGTACCGTGGCTCCATAACAGAATATTTTGCGGATTGCCCACCGGGGTCAACAGCGATCCGGCATTCACCGCCAGCGCTTCAAAAATGATCAGTCGGGAAATCGGCAGACGTGAGAATTTGCGCAGCGTCAGCGTCAGCGGCACCAGAATAAAAAGTGCCACATCGTTGGTGAGAAAAGTGGAAAGCAGCGCCGCAGCACAGACCATAAACAGCGCCAGCGTGCGCTCATGTTGAAAGCGCTGTACCAGACGTGCGCCGAGCACATCAAAATAGCCGCTGTTTTCCAGCCCTTTGGTCAACATCAATAAACCCGTTAGCGTCATGATGGTGTGCCAGTCAACGGCGGCAGGCAATTGCGACCAACGATACTCCGCCAGCGGCAATAAAATCACACCCAACAGCAACAGCAAATGCAAAATACGATCACGCATTAAGGAACGCAGCACGATGGGCATGATGGCGGAAGGCCTTGTAGGTTAGCGGCTCTCGTAAAACTTCTGGAAGACGGCGAGGGTTTCATCACTGACGTGATGCTCCAGGCCTTCAGAATCCCGGCGGGCAGTTTCCGGGCTGACACCTAACGCCAGCAGGAAAGTTTCAACAATATGGTGACGTACGCGGCTCGCTTCAGCCAGCTTTTCACCTTCAGGCGTCAGAAACACACCGCGATAAGGAACCTGTTCCACCAGACCGGTGGTGCCTAAACGCTTCAACATTTTTGCCACGGTGGGCTGTGAAACGCCGAGGCGCGCGGCCATATCGACCTGGCGGGCTTCACCAAATTCACGAATCAAATCAGAGATTAACTCTACGTAGTCATCAATAAGTTCACGTCGATGCGCTTCGCGCACCTGGCGAAATCCTTCGACATGCTCCTCTATATCTTTAAGCGGCCCCTGGGGCGTATTGGTGGCGCTCTTTGCACGACGACTCATTCAGCTTCCTCTTTATTATCTGCCGCACTTTACCTGCGGTGCGGGCCTGGCTGCGCTCATTGTAAACCAGGCACAAATAAGCACAAATTTTTCCTAAATAGTGTTGGCTAAAGAGTATAGCCAGTGCTATCTTTGTTCGTAATGTAAGCGAATAGCTTATTTAGGAGGCAACGATGAACGCACCCTATCTGCTGCTACTCCTTTTCCTGCTGTTTATCGCAGGTTTGTGCTTACTGTTACGTCGTTATTCATTCGGGAGGTGAACATGACCACCATGAAAAACTGCCTCGACTGTGGCAAATGCTTCCAGGTTGAGCAAAGCAAACCGGCTTTTGAGCTGAAATCGCTGCTGTGCCTGTTTAAACGCTCGCCTTTTGCCCTGCGTCTGATGCTGATTGAAAAGCTGACCGGCAAACAGCTGACCGAGCGCCCTTGCCCCAATCTCATCTGGCGCGGCTGATTCATCCATAAATTCCTTCTCAGGATCCGTTTTCTCAACGGATCCTTTGCACGATCTCACATTTTGTTACCTTTTTAGTCCCACTCTTCCTATTGTTATTGAACAAATTCTAAACCCTTGCGTTCTCTGTGGCTGAATCGCTTCAGGCGCTGACATAACTTTACCTTCAACAACGCTTAAACGATTAGGCTGCTAACTTTTAGCTTGCAACCTATTGTGACGTCTGATTAATCTCCTCATAACAAAAAATTACATACTTATAACAAAATCAACCCAGGGTGGGTTTTTCGTAAGGAAGATTAGCAATGTCACTTAAAAAGCCTGAAGAGCAACCATCGGGCAGGAGACGATTTTTACAAAAATCGCTCTCGCTCATTCCCCTCGCCGCCGCAGCCAGTACCGGTGTGGTGTCACTCTCCTCCCCCGCTGCCGACAAGCCGCAAGGCGTGTTATCCGACTATGTTCCCGCTTACTTCAACGATAAAGAGTGGAAATTTCTGCTCGCCGCGCTGGATCGCCTGATCCCTGCCGATGCCAACGGTCCTGGCGCCGTCAGTGAAGGTGTACAGGTGTTTATCGATAAGCAGATGGAATTGCCCTACGGCTATGGTCGCTTGTGGTACATGCAAGGCCCGTTCGCCGATTCGATTCCGGAAATGGGTTACCAATCCCATCTGGTACCACGCGATACCTATCGGTTAGGCATCGCCTTAGCTGACCAGCATTGTCAGCAGCAGTACCAAAAAGATTTTTACCAACTGGAGACGGCGCAACAGGAAGAGGTTTTGCGTGCGCTGGAAGCCGACAAACTGCGTAACGATGCCATTCACGGCAAGCAGTTTTTCGAGCAACTGCTGGAGAACACCAAAGAGGGTTATCTCGCCGATCCAATTCACGGCGGCAACCAAACGCTGGCCTCGTGGAAAATGATCGGTTTCCCCGGTGCACGTGCGGATTTCGTCGATACCGTACAGCAGCCTAATAAACCCTACCCTCTTGGCCCAGTCAGCATTTCCAGTAAAAGGAGCGTGTAATGGCGGCAGTAAAAAAAGCGCCCGTCGATGTGGTCATCGTCGGGTTCGGCTGGACCGGTTCGCTCATGGCGATGGAACTGGCCAGTTCTGGTTTGAATATTGTGGCACTGGAGCGCGGCGAAAATCGCGATACCTACCCCGACTTCTCCTATCCGCGTATTGCCGATGAACTGACTTACGGCATTCGTTTAAAACTGTTCCAAAACGCCTCGAAAGAGACCGTGACGGTTCGTCACACCACGCAGGAAACCGCGCTGCCTTATCGCCGCTTCGGTTCCTTCCTGCCCGGTGATGGTGTGGGCGGCGCCGGTACCCACTGGAACGGTCAGCTGTGGCGTCCGCTGGAAGCGGACTTAAAAATGCGCAGCACAGTCATCGAAAAATACGGTGCTGACTTCATCCCTAAAGACATGACGGTGCAGGATTACCCCTTCTCTTATGCCGAGATGGAGCCCTATTTCGATAAGTTTGAGAAAATTTGCGGCGCGGCCGGTCAGGTCGGTAACCTCAACGGTGAAACCGTCGAAGGCGGTAACCCGTTCGAATCTCCTCGTAAAAATGGCTATCCCACCAAACCGTTAAAAACGCTGTATGCCGGCGAATTATTCTCTAAAGCCGCAAAGCAACTGGGCTATCACCCCTTTGAGTGCCCTGCAGCCAACACCACCGAACCCTGGACCAACCCTTACAACGTGCAACTTGGCGTGTGTAACTACTGCGGTTATTGCGAACGCTTCGGCTGTTTCAACTACTCCAAAGGCTCACCGCAAAGCTGTGTTATCCCTGCTCTGAAGCCGTTTAGTAACTTTGAGTTGCGCACGCAGGCGCACGTGATTCGTGTCAATACCGACAGCAGCGGTAAAAAAGCCACTGGCGTGACCTATATCGATGCGCAAGGTAACGAAGTCGAGCAACCGGCTGACCTGGTGATCCTTAGTGCCTTCCAGTTGCACAATGTGCGCTTACTGCTGTTGTCAAAAATCGGTAAGCCATACGATCCACAAACCGGTGACGGCGTGGTGGGCAGAAACTATGCCTACCAGATGACCGGCGGTATCAAGCTGTTCTATGACAACGACAATTGGTTCAATCCATTTGCCGCCACGGGTGCCACCTCCACCGTTATCGATGATTTCAATGCGGAAAACTTCGATCACAGCAAAGTCGGCTTTGTTGGCGGTGCCACCATTTCTGCGGCCTTCTCCGGTGGACGTCCTATCCAGCAGATGGGCATCCCTAAAGATGCGCCGCGTTGGGGTTCCGGCTGGAAACAGGCCATCAAAGATAATTATCTGCACAACATGAACGTCGGCTCGTCAGGTTCAGTGATGCCGTATAAGCAGTGCTATCTCGACCTTGATCCTACGTACCGTGATATCTACGGCCAACCGTTGCTGCGTATGACCTTTGACTGGCAGCAGAATGAACTGAAGATGACCAACTTCATCAAAGATAAGGCCGAGGAGATCGTCAAGGTGATGAATCCTAAGCACTATGAAGTGGGCTTCAAAACCCTCAACAGCCATTACGATGTCCGCCCTTACCAATCAACGCACACCACCGGTGGTGCAGTGATGGGCGACGATCCGCGTACCAGCGTGGTGAATAAGTTCCTGCAAAGCTGGGATGTACCGAACGTATTCGTTACGGGCGCATGCTGCTTCCCGCAAAACCTGGCATACAACCCAACCGGGATTGTCTGTGCCACCGCATTATTCGCGGCGGATGCGATTCGCAACCGCTATCTGGCTAACCCTGGTCCGCTGGTTCAGGCCTGATAAGGAGCGTTATAGTGAAATTTTCCGCACTCTTTTTCGCTCTCGGCGGCGCACTGATCAGCCACGCCGCATCGGCCGCGACCGATGCCTCGGTTAAGCAAGGCGAGTATCTGGCCAAAGCGGGCGATTGTGCCGCATGCCATACCGCAGCAGGCGGGCAACCTTTCGCCGGTGGGCTCAAAATGAGCACGCCGATTGGTGCCATATACTCCACCAACATCACGCCAGATAAAACGCACGGCATTGGCGACTACAGCTACGACGACTTCGTCAAAGCGGTACGTGGCGGTGTGGCGAAAGATGGCAGCTCGCTCTACCCCGCCATGCCGTTCCCGTCGTATGCCAAAATCAGCGACAGCGATATGCACGCGTTGTATGACTACTTTATGCAGGGTGTGAAACCGGTGAGTCAGGAGAATCGCAAAAGTGATATCCCCTGGCCGCTCAGCATGCGTTGGCCGCTGGCGTTTTGGCGCTGGACCTTTGCCGATGACAGCACTTACGCTCCTGTAGCCGGTCAATCGGCACAATGGCAACGCGGTGCTTATCTGGTGCAGGGGCTTGGCCACTGTGGCTCATGCCATACGCCTCGTGGCATCGGCTTCCAGGAGAAAGCCATGGATCAGAACAGCAAAGGCTATCTGACCGGCGGCACACTGGAAGGCTGGCATGCGCCAGATCTGACCGCCAGCCCGGCAGCGGGTTTGGGCAGTTGGTCTGAGCAAGATATCGCCACCTTCCTGAAAACCGGCGCGAATAAGCAAGGCGCTGCCTTTGGTTCGATGACGGATGTGATCGCGCACAGTACCCAGTATCTCAGTGATGAAGATCTGAATGCGATTGCCGTTTATCTGAAGTCTTTACCGGCTGCGGATAACACCGCTGCACCACAGGCCAGCGATACGACGTCGCAAGCGCTGTTCAAAGGGGATGTCAGCCAGCCAGGCGCGCAGGTGTACGTGGATAACTGCGCTGCCTGCCATCGTACGGACGGTAAAGGCTATGCCAGTACCTTCCCGGCGCTGGCACACAATCCGGCCTTGTTGAGTGAAGACCCGTCATCAGTGATCAGTGTGATTCTGAAAGGCGGCCAGCGTGCGATTACGCAACAGGCGCCGACCGGTTTCACCATGCCAGATTTCGCCTGGCGCCTGGATGATCAGCAGGTCGCTGATGTCGCTAACTTTATTCGCAATGGATGGGGTAACAAAGCGGCACCGGTAACGGCCGATCAGGTGAAGAAGATCCGCGCCACGCTTCCTCCCGCCCCGCAAAAGTAAGCATAAAAAAACGGCCCGTAAAGGGCCGTTTCTTGTGCAACTCTGGTCTAAGCAAAAACTTAGAAGCTGTAGCCTACGCCAGCAATCCAGGTGCCTACGTCTACGCTACGGATACGGCTCTGCTCGTAACCCACGTCAACAGCAACGTTCTGGATTGGGTTGAACTGCATGCCTGCGCCGTAGGAGAAACCGTAATCGCTGGTGTCAGATTTAGACTGTGCAGCAGCGTCATTCGCCTGGTATTTACCGTAACCGATACCGACCACGCCGTAGATGCTTGCCCAGTCGTTCAGACGGTAAGCAGGACCACCGGTGATGCCGTAGTACTGGCCTTTGTTGTAAACACCAGCGTCAGTGCGGTCTTTTTCGGTGTAGGTGAAAGAACCGATCCAACCCAGTGGGTTAGTACCATCTTCGTAACGGTATTTCAGGTTGAAGCCGTTTGCTTTGTTAGCAACGCCCTGATAATCGCTCTGCGCGTAACCAGCAGAAACGGTGCTCTGCGCCATGGCTGAACCTGCTGAAACTGCCAGTACACAAGCCAGTGCTGAAAGACATGCAATTTTTTTCATAAACCACCTCAAATGTGAATATACTTCTCTCCTGACAACGCTGAAAATATAACAAAAATTAGCAAGAAACTCTGCCCGCTATTTGTTGTCTAACAGATTGTTTGGTGTAACAGAAAGTTAATGAAGTTTCCTATGTCATTCATTTTACTTATAAAAAGCGTCATCTTCCTGCAATAATATTTCGGGCTGCAAATAATGCCTTTAAGGATATTCCTAAACTAACCTGACATTTCTTTACTTAAATGGTCCGGAAAACGGTTATTTCCCAGGCGGTCACCGCATTTATTTTCCCTCTTACACACCTCCTTATTTCCTGAAGATTCCTTTACACTGGCGTTTTGTTGCTGTGTTGTTAATCACTACAGGATTGAATTACAGGATGTCTACGCCTCAGACGAACACCAAAATGGCCCCGGTTTTGTTCCCGATTGCCGTGCTACTGATTGCCATGCTCTCGCTTCAGGGCGGTGCTTCCCTGGCAAAATCACTGTTTCCTACCGTAGGGGCTCCTGGCATCACCGCATTGCGTCTCGGACTGGGCACCCTGATTCTGTGCATCATCTTTAAGCCGTGGCGCCTTCGTTTCACTCCTGCACAGCGCAAACCGCTTTTGATGTACGGTCTGGCGCTCGGTTGTATGAACTATCTCTTCTATTTATCCATTCGCACCGTGCCGCTGGGCGTTGCCGTTGGCCTGGAGTTTCTTGGCCCCTTAACCCTGGCATTGGCCGGTGCGCGACGTCCGCTCGATTTCCTCTGGGTGCTTCTGGCGGTCACCGGTTTGTGGTTTCTGCTGCCGATTGGTGATGGCATCAGCCATATTGATCCACTGGGTGCGCTGCTAGCGGTGGGAGCCGGTGCCTGTTGGGCGGTCTATATCCTGGCGGGGCAACGTGCCGGTGCGGAGCATGGTCCAGCAACCGTTGCCATGGGATCGTTGATTGCTTCGGTGATCTTTGTTCCGCTTGGATTAACCTTTGCGGCACCCGGCATCTGGCACTGGGAAATTCTGCCCCTGGCGCTGATTATCGCCCTGCTCTCCAGTGCGATTCCTTATTCACTGGAGATGATGGCCCTGACCCGTCTGCCCGCTCGCATTTTTGGCACGCTGATGAGCCTGGAACCCGCGATGGCAGCGCTTTCTGGGATGTTGTTCCTCGGGGAATTACTGACGCTGAAGCAGTGGGTTGCGCTGCTGGCCATTATTGCCGCTTCGGCGGGTTCGACCCTCACCATGAAACAGAAGAGTGCCAAAATAAGCGAAGTGGATATTAATAATCCGCAATAAATAATGCCAAATTCAGCCTGTTAAGCTGCAGGCTGAATATATAAGCATTCTCATTCCTTTTTTTCATCTCAGACTCCCTCTTTGTTATTATTTTGCAACATCATTGAAAAATAATTAACACACAGCATAACCACTTGTTATAAAAGACAAATAAATTAAACGCTCAAATCCCAAACAACATTAAGGTTTATCTATTCCTGTCATCGGTTTAAACAATCCGGCACAGCAGAAAACTGCTGCTATACTTATTCCCGTGCTTGATTAGGACAACCATCAATTAGAGGACATTAATGATGAGTACCGCAAAACTGGTTAAAACTAAATCGTCTGATCTCATTTACACCCGTAATGATGTTGCTGATAGCGATAAGAAAGCGACCATCGAGGTGCTCAACCGTCTGGTAGTGGAATATATTGACCTGTCACTGATCACCAAACAGGCGCACTGGAACATGCGTGGCGCCAACTTTATTGCAGTACACGAAATGCTGGATGGCTTCCGTACTGCCATTACCGATCATCAGGACACTATTGCAGAGCGTGTTGTACAGCTCGGCGGCGTGGCGCTGGGTACCACCCAGATCGTTAACGATAAAACGCCTTTGAAGAGCTATCCGCTCAACATTCATACCGTTCAGGATCACCTGAAGGCGCTGGCCGATCGTTACGCGATTGTCGCGAACGACACGCGTAAGGCCATCAGTGAAGTGAGTGATGAAGATACCGCTGATATTTTCACGGCGGCATCGCGTGATTTAGATAAATTCCTGTGGTTTATCGAATCCAACATTGAATAATGCACGTTACAGCGAAGGCGGGTTATCCCGCCTTTTTTTATATCTGTAACATTTTGGTGCTTTTTTTGACGTCCTTAACAAAATCTTAATCCTGCCTTTCCCTTGCTCAGCCCTTGGTGCACACTGTGCCTGCACCACAACAGCACGATGCACTATTTTGGTGAGCCATATTAGTGCAGACTTTTCGACTACAGCAAAATCGCTTCAGCCAGGCCCTGCATCCTGCTGATTTCGACCAAAATGAAAAGTTGGCATAATTTTTTCATATGAATAGCCGTACATCAGGCCATCAGGTCTGAAGGGTAATAAGGAAAATAATGATGAAGTCTTTGATTAAAGTCTCCGTGGCCGCGCTGGCGCTGGCCTTCTCGCTTTCTTCCACTGCAGCAGATAAGAAACTGGTCGTTGCGACCGACACCGCATTCGTTCCTTTTGAATTCAAACAGGGTAACGATTACGTTGGTTTCGATATCGACCTGTGGGCCGCTATCGCCAAAGAACTGAAGCTGGATTACACCCTGAAGCCAATGGATTTCAGCGGCATCATCCCAGCACTGCAAACCAAAAACGTTGACGTGGCTCTGGCCGGCATCACCATTACCGACGAGCGCAAAAAAGCCATCGACTTCTCTGACGGCTACTACAAAAGTGGTCTGTTGGTGATGGTGCGTGAGAACGAAAACAACATCAAAGGCATCGACGATCTGAACGGCAAAGTGGTTGCGGTGAAGAGCGGTACCGGTTCTGTTGATTACGCAAAAGCGCACATCAAGTCTAAGGATCTGCGCCAGTTCCCGAACATCGACAACGCTTACATGGAGTTGGGCACCAATCGTGCTGACGCCGTGCTGCACGACACGCCAAACATCCTGTACTTCATCCACACCGCCGGTAAAGGTCGCTTCAAAGCGGTTGGCGAGTCTATCGAAGCTCAGCAGTATGGTATCGCCCTGCCAAAAGGCAGCGATGACCTGCGTAACCAGATTAATGGCGCGCTGAAAACCCTGCGCGACAACGGCACGTACAACACAATTTATAAAAAATGGTTCGGCAGCGAGCCAAAATAATTCCGGCCTAAGCCGATTTTTCCAGCAGGGAGCTTAGTCTCCCTGCTTTTTACATTTCCATTGCAACAGATTTTGGAGTTACACCATGGAGTTTGACTGGAGCGTCATTTGGCCAGCCCTGCCGATTTTGATCGAAGGCGCCAAAATGACCCTGATAATTTCTGTACTCGGCTTAATTGGCGGGTTAATCATTGGTTTAGTCGCCGGTTTCGCGCGCGCGTACGGCGGATGGATCGCCAATAATATCGCGCTGGTGTTTATCGAGCTGATCCGCGGTACGCCAATCGTGGTGCAGGTGATGTTTATTTACTTCGCCTTGCCGATGGCCTTCCCGGACCTGCGTATCGATCCGTTTACCGCCGCCGTGGTCACCATCATGATTAACTCCGGTGCCTATATCGCGGAAATCACGCGTGGTGCCGTGCTGTCGATCAACAAAGGCTTCCGTGAAGCAGGCCTGGCGCTGGGTCTTTCCCGCCGTGAAACCCTGCGTTACGTCATCATGCCGTTAGCACTGCGTCGTATGCTGCCACCGCTCGGTAACCAGTGGATCGTGAGTATCAAAGATACCTCGCTGTTTATCGTGATCGGCGTGGCGGAACTGACCCGTCAGGGCCAGGAAATCATCGCCGGAAACTTCCGCGCGCTGGAGATCTGGAGTGCCGTTGCCATTATCTATTTGGTTATTACGTTGGTGTTGAGCTTTGTACTGCGCCGTATTGAGAAGAAGGTGAAAATCCTGTGATTGAATTTAAAAACGTCTCTAAAAACTTCGGCCAGACCAAAGTCCTGCATGACATCAACCTGAAGATCAATCAGGGCGAAGTGGTGGTGATTATTGGGCCATCTGGCTCAGGTAAATCGACCCTGCTGCGCTGCATCAACAAGCTGGAAGAGATCACTACCGGTGACCTGATCGTTGATGGCATGAAAGTTAACGATCCTAAAGTCGACGAACGCCTGATTCGTCAGGAAGCGGGCATGGTGTTCCAGCAGTTCCATCTGTTCCCGCAGATGAGTGCGCTGGATAACGTGGCTTTCGGCCCGATTCGCGTGCGCGGTGCGAAGAAGGACGACGCACAGAAACTGGCACGTGAACTGTTGGGTAAAGTCGGCCTCGCCGAGCGTGCGCACCACTTCCCTGCCGAACTGTCCGGTGGTCAGCAGCAGCGTGTTGCCATCGCCCGTGCGCTGGCGGTGAAACCGAAGATGATGTTGTTTGATGAGCCAACCTCTGCACTCGATCCAGAACTGCGCCATGAAGTGCTCAAGGTGATGCAGGATCTGGCCGAAGAAGGCATGACGATGGTCATCGTAACGCACGAAGTGGGCTTTGCTCAGAAAGTGGCTTCGCGCCTGATCTTCATTGATAAAGGCACCATCGCGGAAGATGGCAACCCGGATGAGTTGATCACCAACCCACCGAGCGATCGTCTGCGCGAGTTCCTGCAGCACGTGTCATAAATGACGAGGCGGCTGTAAAGCCGCCTCTTCTTCCGTAAAGAAATTTCCTTTCAGAATCTTCACCTTCCATCACTGACTATACTTTTTCTCTTGTGCCGTTGTGCGTTGCTCAAGGAGAAGGTCATGTCGTTTGCCCGCCCATCATGGTGCCTTACCATATGGATGCTGATCTGTCTGTTCCTCGTTCCCACCGCAAACGCGGTCAATCTACCGCAGGCCGCCGTCGCCGCTCAACAAACATCAACGCCTGCTGCCAGCACCACCACTGAGGGTGAGCCGACGCTGGAAGATAAAAAAGCCGCTTATGCCGCGCTGGCCAATATTCTGGAGAATAACGACTCGCGTCAGGAATTGATCGATCAGTTGCGTCAGGCCGCCACCAGCAAAGCCAATAATGAACAGCCGGTATTGGCTCCACCGCAGGCCGATCAGGAAGATCCCACGGTACTGGAGAGCGTCACCAACGTTACACGCGAATACGGAGGCGCCGTTGCCTCGCAGTTTGTCCGTTTGCACGACAACATCGTTAACGCGCCGCACAAATCCTTTAATCAGCAAACCTTCTTCAATGCACTGAAGTATTTCGCCGGGCTCGCCGCTGCCGTTTTTGCTTTCTACTGGTTCACGCGGCTGTTGATGTATCCCGTGTGGCAGCGCATGGGCCGCTGGGGGCGCAATCATAATCTGGATCGCACCAAGTGGCTGCATCTTCCTGCCACCATTATCGTCGCCTTTCTTCTCGACTTAGTGCTTCTGGCGCTGACGCTGTTTGTTGGTCAGATCATTAGTGACAACTACCACTACAACAACCGCACCATTGCCTATCAGCAGGGGCTATTCCTCAATGCCTTCGCGTTGATTGAGTTTTTCAAAGCGGTGTTGCGATTGATATTCTGCCCACGCTTCCCCACCCTGCGCTTCTTTCATCTTTCCGATGTGCGTGCCGCTTACTGGAATACGCGTCTTAGCTGGCTCAGCGGCATCATCGGTTATGGTTTGCTCGTGGTGGTGCCGATTGTCGGCAATCAGGTGAATATGCAAATCGCTGCGTTGGTGAATGTGTTGATCATGTGCATCATGACTGGCTGGGCGCTGTGGCTGATTTTCCGCAATCGACGCAACATCCACGACGAGTTGTCGCGTTTGGCCGATCGCAGTATGAGCTTCTTTGCCTTGTTTATCCGCGCCTTCGGTATGGTGTGGCATTGGCTGGCGAGTGCCTACTTTATCGCGCTGTTCCTGTTCTCGATCTTCAATCCGGGTGACAGTCTGAAGTTTATGATGTCGGCCACGGTGCGCAGCATGGCGATTATTGTTATCGCCGCGCTGATTTCCGGCATGCTAACGCGCTGGATTGGCAAAACGCTGACGCTGTCGCCGGATCTGCGCCGTAACTATCCGGAACTGCAAAAACGCGTCAATGATTGGGTCAAAGCGCTGCTAAAACTGGCGCGTGTGATCACCGTGTTCGCCACGCTATTGCTGCTGCTCAACGCCTGGAATCTGTTTGATCTCTGGCACTGGCTCACGCAGGGCGCCGGGCAGAAGATGGTGGATGTGCTGATTCGTATCGTGATGATTTTGCTGCTCTCCGCCATCGGCTGGACGCTGCTGGCCAGCCTGATCGAAAGCCGTCTGGCTTCGGATTCACACGGAAGGCCGATGCCCAGCGCACGTACGCGCACCTTACTGACGCTATTCCGTAATGCGCTGGCGGTGGTGATCAGCACCATCACCATTATGATTCTGCTGTCAGAAGTGGGTGTTAACATCGCGCCGCTGCTGGCGGGTGCCGGGGCGCTCGGTCTGGCGGTGTCTTTCGGTTCGCAAACACTGGTGAAGGATATTATCACCGGTATCTTTATTCAGTTTGAGAACGGCATGAACACCGGCGATTTGGTGACCATTGGCCCGATCACTGGCACGGTGGAGCGCATGTCAATTCGCTCCGTCGGCGTGCGTCAGGATACCGGCGCATATCACATCATTCCGTGGTCTTCGATCACCACTTTCGCCAACTTTGTGCGCGGTATTGGCTCGTTTGTCGCCAACTATGATGTAGACCGCAGTGAAGACACCGAGCGTGTGAATGCGACCTTGCAGGCAGCGGTGAAGGAGTTGCTGGAGAATCCGGATATTCGCGGCATGGTGATTGGCGAACCGAGTTTTTCCGGACTGGTGGGCCTGACCAACCAGTCCTTTACCGTGCGTGTGTCGTTCACCACCCAACCGCTGAAGCAGTGGACAGTGCGTTTTGCGCTGGATGACAAGGTGAAGAAGCATTTTGATGCCGCAGGGATTAAAGCGCCGCATCAGACGGTGGAAGTGATGCAGACCGGCAACGATGTGGGTTCCGCGGCCACGCTGGCAGCGCTGCCGCCGCCCAATCCATCATAAAAACACGTTGGTTGAAACCTTAGGACACCGGAATAAACGCTTACATTCGCGGGCTAAGACTCGCCCCTGCATCCGAACACATGCAGGCTGCAGCCTTTAACCGTCAGTCTCAACGCGAGAACTCAAGTGGGATATTTCCAGTGCTCGCCTCAATGTTCAACCGATGTGGACTACGGTCTTGAGTCCGTACGATTCAGCACAAATATTTAAATGAGCGATCCCGAGTTCGCACCCACTAACGACACAATGTGGAATGTGGCCTCAGGATTCGCTGGTTCAGCGCGCGAAGCGTTTATTGCGCGCGGCTGGCGGCAGGAATGTCCAGGCGATAAAGCGGCTCTGTTTCTGCCCCTGTGCCATCTCGATGATGCGCACTTCCTCAACCTCGAGATCGCGCAACTGATCGCGCAACGCAGGCAGGTTCTCTTTGCGCGAAACCAGTGAGGTAAACCAGACAATACGATCGGCATAAGCCACGCTTTCATCGATCATCTTACCCACGAACTGGCGCTCGCCGCCCTCGCACCACAGTTCCTTGTGTTGACCGCCAAAGTTAAGCGGTGCATCTTTGCCTAAGCCCAGATTTCGCGTTTTGCGCTGACCGACCATCGCCGCTTCCTGCGCCGAACCGTGGAACGGTGGATTACACAGCACCGCATGATAGCGTTCATTTTTGTGCACCACACCGGCGAAAATGGCGGACTCGTCTTTCTGACGACGCAGACGCACGCCGCGCTGCAAGCCGGGATTGCTCGCGACAATCTGGTTTGCCGCCGTGATAGCTTCCGCCGTGATATCGGTACCGGTAAAGCGCCAGCCGTACTCCGCATGCCCGATCAATGGATAAATGAGGTTGGCACCGCAACCGATATCCATCACATCGACATCGCGTGGCACTTTGCCGCCGTTGTCACTGGCCAGCAAATCTGCGAGCGCATGCACATAGTCAGCACGGCCCGGTACGGGTGGCGTCAGGTAGCCTTCCGGTAGCTGCCAGTTCAGGTTATAAAACAGCTTAATCAGTGCCTGATTGAGTAGCATTACCGCTTCAGGATCGGCAAAATCCACCGACAACTCGCCGTAGCCATTAGGACGGACTTTCACCGCCAGCGGCGGATGAGCCGCGGTCAGAGCAGCAAAATCATAACGGCCCTGATGGCGATTACGGGGATGGAATGGCGAGGTGGCGGTTGGCTTGTTCATAGATTCTCCGGATAGTAGCGCGGGCGTAAGATACGCTGGATGGCGGCATCGCACAATCCGCTTACACGATTATCTGTATTGCATTTAAACCTGATATCCCAAAATTGAGTCCAAAATAATTCGTGCTGCAGCAAGCTGTCGTGATGGTCATCCGCTAGCGTTTCCTGATGATAGCGACAGGAATGCCATAACACCGTTGCTGTGCGAAGTTTAACAGACAAGCCAGGAGCGCTAATGCGACAACGTTATACTTATCAGCCAAGGAGTGGGCATGGTTTGCCACACGATCCGCTGAACGCCATTGTTGGTCCTCGCCCGATCGGCTGGGTGAGTTCGCTGAGCGCCAGTGGCCAGCGCAACCTGGCTCCGTACAGTTTCTTTAACTGCTTTAACTATCATCCGCCGATTATTGGGTTTGCCAGTAGCGGCTGGAAAGACAGTGTACGCAATATCAGTGAAAGCAAAGAATTCGTCTGGAATCTGGCTACTCGCCCGCTCGCCGAAGCGATGAATGAAAGCTCGGCTTCTGTGCCGCCTGAACAAGATGAGTTCGCACTCGCGGGATTGACACCCATCTCTGCCTCGCACGTGAACGTCAGTATGGTGGCAGAGAGCCCGGTGAATTTTGAGTGCCGCCTGACCCAGCTAATTCGCCTGCAGGATGTGCAAGGCACTGAACTGGAGAGTTGGCTGGTGTTGGGTGAAGTGGTGGCAATTCATATTGATGAAACGCTGCTGGAAGATGGCATTTATCAGACCGCCAAGGCACAGCCTATTCTGCGAGCCGGCGGCCCATCGGCGTATTACGGCATCAGTGAGGATTTGCGGTTTGATTTGGTACGCCCGGATGCGCGCCGCGATTAAATTGTGAGGGTTGGCGGTTGCGGTTGGACTGCGGGTTTGAATGCAGTTTGAAACACGAGTTTGGATTGCTGACTGAAATACGGGTTGGCTTAAAATCGAGTTAACGCTGGCTGGGGGCGCAGGGGGGCTAGCGTCCTCGCGCCGCTGGCGCGGTTCCCTCACTTCGTTCGTCTGCCTCACGGAACGGCGGGGATGGCACATCCCTGTGCCGCCCCGCCTTTCGCCCGCGTCCTGCGGGCTATCCTGGCAGACTCACTCTGCTCGGCGCTGCGGATTGCCTGCCCCCCTGCGCCCCCAGCCTGCTCATAAACTTTCGTGCGTTTTGTTAAAAAGCACTCTCACTTCAATGAGCTTCAGACCGTTTGTCACCAAGCGTATTTCTGTGCATAAGCTTTATTTTGTGATGCTAATTAGACTATCAGCCAATAAGAACTCACATCGGCTCACAAGCCAGCTCAAAAACTTCAATACGCGTTGTCAAAAACAGCACAAGTGTTAGTGGCCGAAGTACCTCTGATGCTGCAGGGCTAACCACAGCGCTGAGACTTTTGCATTGAGCCAGGAGATCCAAGCAGGGATGATTCAAATCTTCCAGTCTGCTGATGAGCGCAAGTGAACGCTGTTGAAAGGGACACTATATTTGAGGACGTAGCACCTCTGATGCTGCAAAGGCTATCCGCAACGCTGAAGCTTTTACGTTGGGTCGGGAGATCCACGCAGGGATGACCCAAATTTTACAATCTGCTGATGAGCTGAAATGAATGTTGTTGAAAGGGGCACAATATTTGAGGCCGTAGCACCTCTGATGTTGTAGGGCTATCTACAGCGCCGAGGCTTTTACGTTTGGCCAGGAGATCACGCGGGGATGATTCATGTCTTCCAGTCTGCTGATGAGCTCAAGTAAATGCTGTTGAAAGGGGCACAATATTTGAGGCCGTAGCACCTCTGATGCTGCAAGGGCTATCCGCAGCGCTGAGGCTTTTACGTTGTGCCAGGAGATCCACGCAGGGATGCGTGGGTCAGTTCGGGGCCGACCAGGGATGGTCGATCCCCGAACGTTCCGTAGGCACGACGTGGAAGCCGAGGGCACCGCGTCAGCGGCGCGAGGACTGCCCGGCAGCAGCAGAGGTGCTACGGCCCGCACCCACACGCATTCAGCTGTTAAGCAGTTAAGCAGTTAAGCAGTTAAGCAGTTAAGCAGTTAAGCAGTTAAGCAGTTAAGCAGTTAAGCAGTTAAGCAGTTAAGCAGTTAAGCAGTTAAGCAGTTAAGCAGTTAAGCATCACTTAAAGGCTCTCAACTAGCACCGTTCTTCATCACCTCAACCGCCCGGGCAATTTCCGGTGCCAGCCAGCGATCTTCCTGCCAGTTCGCCACCACCGCACGTAAATGGCGCAACGCCTGTTTTGTGCCTTCAGCCAACTCCGACTCGCCATGGAAATCCAGCGCCTGCGCCGCCAGCAGGTACTCAATCGCCAGAATCTGCCACACGTTCCCCACCAGCTTCAGCAGTTTCAACGCAGCTCCCGTACCCAAGCTAAGATGATCCTCCTGCAAACCCGAGGTCACGTAATTATCCAGCACCGCCGGTTGCGCCAGCTGACGGTTCTCCGCACACAACGACGCCGCCACGTACTGCGCAATCATCATGCCGGAATTCACGCCCGGCTGCGCCACCAGGAACGCCGGTAAACCGCTGACCAGTGGATTCACTAAACGATCCAGACGTCGCTCCGCAATGCTGCCAACCTCCGCCATGGCAATGGCCAACACATCAGCCGCCATCGCCACCGATTCACCGTGCGGATTGGCCTGCGACACCACACGCCAGTTATCCACGGTGCCGAGTACCAACGGATTATCGGTACAGGCATTCAACTCGGTATTCACCTGGCGCGCCGCGTGATCAAACTGATCGCGGCTGGCACCGTGCACCTGTGGCATCGAACGCAAACTCAGTGCATCCTGGGTGCGCACACCCACGCTTTTCGCCAGCAGCGGGCTGTCGCTCAGCAACTGACGCAAACGCAGGCCACTCACTTGCATGCCAGGACTGGCTTTCAGCGCAATCACTTCGGCATCAAACGCCACTAACTGCCCGCGCAGCGCCTCAAAACTCATCGCGCCAGTCACGTCAGCCCAATCCAACAGCCGCGCCGCATCATCCAGCGCCAGACACGACAACCCGGTCATGCACGGCGTGCCGTTCACCAGGCTCAAGCCCTCTTTCGCGCCAGGTCGATAAGGCGTTAATCCAGCCTGCGCCAGCGCTTGCTCTGCAGACACGATCTGTTGCTGATACTCAACATCGCCCACGCCAATCAGCGCGAGTCCGATATGCGCCATATGGCTGAGATAGCCCACTGAACCTTGCGACGGCACCTGCGGCGTAATCTGATGATTCAGCAGCGCCAGCAAATGCTGCACCAGTGCCACGGAGACGCCCGATTTGCCATGGCTATAGTTCGCAATCGCCGCACACAGAATGGCACGCACCTGTTCACGCGCCAGTAATGGGCCCACGCCACAAGCGTGACTCAATAGCGTATTACGCGACAACTGGCTGAGCTGCTCTTCCGGCAAAGTGATATTGCACAGCGCCCCCAGCCCGGTATTGATGCCATAAGCGATATGCCCGCTGGCCACAATCTGCTCGACGATCTCACGTCCCTGAGCAATACGCTGCCAGACGCTGGCGCTTAACGTCAGTTCGGCATTGTGCCGTGCCACCTGCACAACATCCTGCCAGGAAAGCGTTTCATCGCCCCACACTAATGTCATGCTGGTTGCTCCGTGTGATGGCTCTGATGGCTGGAGATAAACTGCTTAAAGCGCTGCGAGCCTTGTGCGCCAAACATCTCTTCTGGCGTCCCCTGACAATCAATGGTCCCCTGATGCATAAACACCACACGATTAGAGACATTGCGCGCAAAGCCCATTTCGTGGGTCACCACCAGCATGGTACGCCCCTCTTCCGCCAGGCTGCGCATCACTTTCAATACTTCGCCCACCAGCTCGGGATCAAGTGCTGAGGTTGGCTCATCAAACAGCATCACTTCCGGGTCCATCGCCAGCGCGCGGGCAATCGCCACACGCTGCTGCTGGCCGCCTGAAAGCTGTGCCGGATAAAAATCTTTGCGATTCAACAGGCCAACGCGATCCAGCAACTGCTCCGCCTGGGCAATGCAGCTTTTCTTATCGCGCTTCAACACATAGTGCGGCCCTTCAATCACGTTTTGCAGCACCGTCATATGCGACCACAGGTTAAAACTCTGGAACACCATGCCCAGACGCGAACGCAGGCGCTCAATCTGTTTGGGATTGGCCGCCAGCTGATGACCACGCGCATGGCGCTTCATCTCAATGGTTTCACCACCGACGCTCACCACGCCAGCATCCGGCGTTTCCAGCAGGTTGATACAGCGCAATAAGGTACTTTTACCCGAGCCGCTGGCGCCGAGAATTGAGATGACATCGCCTTGATGCGCCTGCAGCGAAATGCCTTTCAGTACTTCCATTGCGCCAAAGGATTTATGGATATCGGTGGCGCTTAAGGTTACGGGGGATGTGGATTGCATATCACTCTCCGGCAAGCGGTTTAACGGCGGGTAACGGCTTTTTTTCAACGCGATGCACCGGGGTTAAACGGCGTTCTAACAACGCGTAAAGCTGGACGATAATAAAGTTGAGGATCAGATAAATGGCGGCGGCGCAGATAAACACTTCCATGGTGCGATAGGTACGCTGAATGATCTGCTGCGCCACACCAGTGACATCCCACACGGTGACCAGACTGGCCAGCGCCGTGGACTTCACCAGCAGGATCGCTTCGGTGGAATACGCGGGCAATGCATAACGCAGCATGATGGGCGCGATGATGCGACGCAGCAGCAGCCAGCGCGACATGCCGCAGGCCAACCCGGCTTCGACTTGCCCCGGCGGCACCGCCAGCAAGGCACCGCGCAGGATTTCAGCGGTATAAGCCGCGGTACACAGCGACAGCGCCAGCACGGCGCAGGTAAAGGGCTCGCGCAGGAACGGCCAGACAAAACTATGGCGGATCACGCCAAACTGCCCCAATCCGTAATAGATCAGGAACAGCTGGATCAGCAGCGGTGAGCCGCGAAACACCAGAATGTAGCCGCGCGCAAAGCCGCTCAGCACCCGCCAGCGGCTCATGCGCAGTGACAGAATGCCGATAGCGAGAATGCCACCGCAGAGAAAGGCACTGATAAACAGGCCGAGCGTCACCGGCAGCGCGGCGCTCAGCTTGAGAAAGGTATCGGTCAGAAAGGCGAAGTCAATCATACTGCTGCTCCTTAATGCTGTGCCGCAGTGCGACTTTGCCACGCGCGTCCAAGGCGAGACTCTGCCCGGCGGAACGCATGATTAGACAGCAGCGTTAGCACCAGATAGCAGCCACCGCCAATCAGATAGAAAGTGAAGTAATCGCGCGTGGATCCCGCCGCCACCTGGCTGGCACGCATCAGCTCGACGATGCCGGTCACCGACACCAGCGCCGAATCTTTCAGGCTCATCTGCCAGACATTTGACATGCCTGGCAGCGCATAGCGCACAATCTGCGGCAGCAAAATGCGCTGGGCAATACGCCAGCGCGGCATGCCGATCGCGACTGCCGCTTCCACTTCACCTTTGGCCAGCGCCAGACGCGCCGCACGATACACCTCACCTTGATAGGATCCAGAGATGAGCCCGATAGCCAGTGCACCAATCAGGAACGGCGGCGCTTCGATAAAACCATCCGCGCCAAACATCTGTCCCACCAGGGTAATCAGGCCCGATCCGCCAAAATAGAACAGGTAGATCACCAGCAGTTCCGGGATGCCGCGAAACACCGTGGAATAGGCTTCACCCAACCAGCGAACCCAGCGCTGCGGCGACAGTTTCGCTGCCGCCACGCCGGAACCGACCACCGCGCCAATCATCAACGCCGCCAGCGACAGCAGCAGCGTGGTGAAGGCAGCCCCCAAAATCAGGCGGCCCCAGCCATCAGCACCAAAACTCAGCAGGCTCATCATCTTTCACCTCACTTACGGGGTTACGTCAGTTTTAAACCACTTCTCACTCAGCTTTTTCACGGTGCCATCGGCCAGTGCGCCTTTAATGGCCTCGTCGAGTTTGGCTTTCAGATCATTGTCAGCCATGCGCACGCCCATCGCCTCGCCCTCACCCCAAATCGGGCCACCCAACTGCGGGCCACTGAAGGTCAGGTTGCTGTTCTCTTTGCGCGCCAGCATCGATTGCGCGAAGGTCACATCGTCGAATACCGCATCAATACGCCCCGCCTGAAGATCGAGAATCGCATCTGCTGAGGAAGTGTATTCGCGCACGTCGGCGACATCTTTGAAGTACTTATCAATAAAGGGCGTGTAAACCGTGCCGGACGCGATACCAATGGTTTTGCCTTTTAACGCCGCTTTCAGAGGCGCAATCGCGGTGTTGATCTCTTTCTCATCGTCATGCAGCTTGATGATGTTGTGATCGGCCGGCATCAGCGGACTGTCTTTGGTGGTGATAAAGGTGGCGGGAGTCGACGCGTAAGGCACGGTGAAATTGACCACTTTTTTGCGGTCCGGCGTGATGACGATGGCATCCATGATCACATCATATTTGCCAGCATTGAGTCCGGCGATCATGCCGTCCCAGTTTTGCACCACCAGCTTGCACTGGATGCCCATGCGCTTACACAGGTCTTCCATCAGTTCAGGTTCAAAGCCGCCTAACTTGCCGCCCGGCAGCGTCAGGTTCCAGGGTTCATAGCTGCCTTCGGTAGCGATGGTGATCGATTTCCACTCTTTGGCCTGAACAGCAACACCGCTGATCATCAGGCTGGCAAACAGGGTCGTGAGGCAAAAACGGCGAATCGGGGCACGGTGCGTCATGCGGCTTCTCCTGGTCATTAATCGAATAGGCTGTCTCTGTTGGCTGATACAGCGCAGATGACATTTCATGTATATACAAGTTAGCTTGCGGCAGATCATTGTCGGCATAAGCTTTTTGTGAGCCAGCCAGAATAAAAAGTGATAATTACCACGTGGTCTTTACTTGTACATACAACCTAGCAAGCGGTGTGCCAGATCGGCAGAGGCGGCGGAATCAGGGAATGGTCCCGGTGTGGACGTATGGGTGCACATTTTTGGGGCGCAATTGCACTGTTATGGGGATGTCAGGGTTTAAGATGGAAGCGAGATGGGGATGGCGCGTGGCATGAGTTTGCACTTCAACACCCATAAAAAACTGCCACCTTTAAAGGTGGCAGTCTGATGCAAATGAGCCCTGGCAAGCACGACGTCTTGCCATACGACTCAGGCAATTAACGCGGCTTTCCGGCCTGTAAAAATGCCTGCATCATCGGTTTCAACACTTTCTGCAGCTGCGCGGCGCGATCCTGCTGCCAGGCAAACGGCGGGGTTTCATCCATGTAATTCAGCTGCGCCAGTTCGAGCTGCACGGCCTGTACGCCCTGCTGCGGCTGACCGTAGGCACGCGTGATATAGCCGCCTTTGAAACGACCATTAACCACCCAGCTGTAATCGCTTTGCGCGGCACAAACCTCTTTGATCGCTTCGATCACCGCTGTCGAGCAACTCTCACCACTGTTAGTGCCAATGTTGATATCCGGCAACTGACCATCAAACAAGCGCGGAATCACCGAAGCAATGGAGTGGGCGTCAAACAGCAGTGCATAACCGTGTTCAGCTTTCAATCGCGCCAGCTCTTGCTGGATCTGCTGGTGATACGGCTGCCAGATATTATCGAGATAACCCTGACGCGCGGCGGCGCTGGGGGTTTTCCCCTCGACGAAGGTTGGCGTGCCGTCAAACAGCGTCTCAGGATAGAGGCCGGTGGTGGCGGTGGTGTACAGCGGCTGGTTATCCGGCGGACGATTCAGGTCGATGACAAAACGTGAGTAGTGGCCAACCAGCACGCTGGCCCCTAAATCGCGCACAAAATCGTACAGCAGCGGAATGTGCCAGTCGGTATCCGGCAAACCGCGTGCCGCGTCGCTTAATCCTGCATCCACTTCAGGCTTTAACTGGGTGCCCGCGTGCGGGATGCTGACCAGCAGCGGCAGCTTACCGGCGGTGAAATGAAAAGGTGTCATTGCGCTTCTCCACGATAAATAACCTGGCACGGCAACTCGCCGCCCAACCAGTAAACCAGTTCTGCCGGACGTGCCAGCGGCCAGTGTACAAAGTTCGCTACCTTCCCGACCTCCAGCGAACCGTGCGAATGCTGTAATCCCAGCGCTTTCGCGCCCCATAAGGTCACACCCGCCAGCGCTTCTTCCGGGGTCATGCCAAATAGCGTGCAGCCCATATTGAGCATCAGACGCAGCGACAGCGCCGGAGAAGTACCGGGATTGGCATCGCTGGCCAGCGCCATTGGCACGCCGTGTTTGCGGAACAGATTCACTGGTGGGCGTTGGGTCTCGCGCAGTAGATAGAACGCGCCCGGCAGCAACACCGCAACGGTGCCGTGTTGCGCCATCGCTTGCGCATCGGCTTCGGTGGCGTATTCAAGATGATCGGCTGACAAGGCGCCGTATTCAGCCGCCAGCGTGGCGCCGCCGAGCGCGGACAACTGCTCAGCGTGCAGTTTAACCGGCATCCCCAGCGCTTTGGCTTGATCAAACACCGCGCTGACCTGCTCAGGGGAAAAGGCGAGATGTTCGCAGAAGGCATCGACGGCATCCGCCAGCCCTTCCGCCTTCACCTGCGGTAACAGGCGATTGCAGATGATATCGATCCAGCCTTGTGGATTTTCTTTAAACTCGGGCGGGAAGCCGTGTGCGGCCAGACAGGTGGAGAGCACATCGGCGGGCACCGTTTCCGCCAATTCGCGGATGGCGCGCAGCATGGTTAGCTCGCTGGTTTCATCGAGGCCATAACCCGATTTAATCTCCACTGTAGTGACGCCTTCTGCCAGCAATCGATCCAGACGCCAGCGCGCGCTTGCCACCAACTCCTGCTGTGATGCCGCGCGGGTAGCACGCACCGTGGAGAGAATACCGCCGCCCTGCGCTGCGATCTCGGCATAGCTGACGCCGTTCAGACGCTGTTCGAACTCCTGGCTGCGATCGCCGCCAAACACCAGATGCGTATGGCAATCGACTAAACCTGGCGTGATGATGCCACCGTCAAATTGCTGCTGCGTACGCGGGGCAAAATCCGGCAGTTCGCTGCGCGGTCCTACCCAAATCAGCTCGCCGTTATCCACCGCCAGTGCGCCATCGGCAATCAGGTTATAGTGCCCGTCTCGCATGGTGACGATATCGGCCCCCAGCCACAGGCTGTCGATCTGCTTCGCTTCTGCCATCCCACTCCCCTTCACGTCTGACGATTTACAGTGCGTCTCAAAGTATGTATATGTATATACAACTTTCCGCCCTTAAGGATCAACCATGGCCGTTTTTTTTGCCCCACGCGCGCTGCTGGCCGACGGCTGGCATGAAGACGTATTGATTACCACTGACGCATCCGGACAGATTGCTGAACTTACCCCTAACAGCACGCCAGGCAGCGCCACTCGCCTTGCTGGCCCGGTGATCCCTGCTATCGCTAACCTGCATTCGCACGCCTTCCAGCGCGCCATGGCCGGGCTGGCAGAAGTGGCGGGCGATCCGCAGGACAGCTTCTGGACCTGGCGCGATCTGATGTACCGCATGGTGCAGCGCCTGTCGCCTGAGCAGGTCGGCGATATCGCCACCCATCTCTATATCGATATGCTGAAAGGCGGCTATAGCCAGGTGGCGGAATTCCACTATTTGCACCACGATGCGCAGGGCAAACCCTATGCCGATGACGCGATGCTGCTCAACCTGATCGCCGCCGCCGAGACGGCCGGGATCGGTCAGACGCTGCTGCCGGTGCTTTACAGCTTCAGCGGATTTGGATCGCAACCGGCCAGCGATGGCCAGCGCCGTTTCATCCAGCAGACCGATGCTTATCTGCAACAACAGCAACGCGCAGCGCAATGGAGCGCCAATAAGCCGCTGCTTAATCATGGCATCTGTTTCCACTCGCTGCGCGCGGTGAATGAAACCCAGATGCGTGAAGTGCTGGCCGCCAGCGCTGCTGATGTGCCGGTGCATATTCATGTGGCGGAGCAGGAAAAAGAGGTGAATGACAGTCTGGCGTGGAGCGGTGAACGTCCGGTGGACTGGCTCTACAATCGCTTCGAGGTAGATCAGCGCTGGTGCCTGATTCATGCCACCCATCTGGACGACAGCGAAATTCAACGCATGGCGGCCAGCGGTGCGATTGCCGGACTCTGTCCGACCACCGAAGCCAATCTTGGCGACGGCATCTTCCCGGCGGTGGAATACATTGCCCAGGGTGGACGCTGGGGCATTGGCTCGGACAGCCATGTATCGCTCAGCGCGCAGGAGGAGCTCCGCTGGCTGGAGTACGGTCAGCGCCTGCGCGATCGTCGTCGCAACCGAATCACCCTGCCCCATCAGCCTTCTGTGGGCGATCTGCTGTGGCAGCAGGCGGCACAAGGCGGGGCACAGGCATGCGCGATTAACACCGGTGAACTGGCGGTGGGCAAACGCGCCGACTGGCTGGTGCTGGAAAACGATGCCTTCCTGGGCAGCGTGAGTTCAGCATCACTTCTTAACCGCTGGCTGTTTGGCGGTAGCCAGAGCCAGATCCGCGATGTGTTTGTTGCCGGTAATCAGGTCATCAGCGAGGGCCATCATCCCGCTGAAGAAGCCGCAGCCGCGCGCTTCGCCCAGGCCATGAGTGCACTGCAATGAGAACGTATTTCGACTACGGCCAGCTGCCCGTGAGCCGCTGGCGCAACGGCGGCGGCGAAACGCGTGAAATCGTCAGCTTTCCGCCCGGTGAGGCAGAGTTTGGCTGGCGCGCCAGTATTGCCACCATCGATGCTGACGGACCTTTCTCGCCGTTCCCCGGTATCGATCGTGTGATCACGCTGCTGAATGGCGATAGCGTGATACTGCGCAGCGAGAGTGTCGAACACAGGTTGTTGCCGCATCAGCCGTGGGCGTTTCCTGGCGAATGGTCGATCGACGCCCAGATTAACGGCAGCTGTCAGGATTTCAATATCATGACGCGCCGCGACAGTTGGCAGGCGCAGGTGGAGGTCGTGCAACACGCCGCTACCAGCCAACACGGTGTCGCGTGGGTGCTATCCGGCGAATGGCAGAGTACGGACGGCAAACGCATCACGGTTAATCAGGGAATGTGGTGGCTGGATGAAGAGACGCAGCTGGCACCGCGAACCTCGGATGCCAGCCTGCTGTTTGTGGCGCTTAGCCGTGTCCTCTGAAACGACCGAGTAACTTATAGCGCGAGCCTGGATAGAGCAGGCGCGCGTAAGTCACAATCTTGTTGTCGCTCCAGGTCTGACGACGGATTAACAAGCAGGGTTCGTGCTCATCCAGCGCCAGATGTTTACGCTGGCGCAAATCGGGCAGGACCGCTTCCACAATATGCTCACCGGCGGTCAACGGCGCCACGCGCATCAAATAGGTGTAGGGCGTCAGTTGATGATAATCCTGACTGAGGTAATCCGGCGCCACCAGCGGGTTGACCAGACGATCTTCCAGTTGCACCGGCATATCGTTTTCGTAATGCACAATCAACGAATGATACAGCGTCTGCCCGGTGGATAAGCCCAACACAGCGGCCTGCTCCGGATCGGCCTTCATCTGCCCAATCGACAAAATTTTGCAGCTGTGGCGATGACCGCGCTGAGCAATCTCATCGGCGATGTTATGCACTTCCAGCATCGCGGTGTAACCCTTCATCTCCGCGACAAAGGTGCCGACGCCTTGCATGCGTACCAAAAAACCTTCGCTGGTGAGTTCACGCAGCGCGCGGTTAATGGTCATGCGGCTCACGCCCAGCTCGTTAACCAGCTCACTTTCGGACGGTACGCGCTGATTCGCTTTCCAGTGACCTTCACGGATCTGGCTGACGATCGCCTGTTTCACGCGCTGATAAATCGGTGCTGGCTCATCGCCCATCGCTGCGGCCAGCTGCGCTATTGCCGTTTGCTCCGCCATATCCTGTTCCTTTTCCGAATAATGCCCAAAGTTTACTGTCTCAGCACGTAAATGTATATACATCCAATTGTGCAGACAGCCCGTTAACAGTGCAGCGTTCTCCCTGTTTCGGTGCAATGCGGCTGCGGCTGGATGACACATCCCGCATTGCGGCGCATTTCACAGAATCCAATCAATCTGGCACAGCCCTTGCTACTTGTATAGACAAGATTAGACACTTATGCTTCACTCAGCTCATTCAATGGTGCTACCCCATGCCACATCGTAAACCCAGGGCTTGCAGGTAGTACCCGATCACTTGTATAGACAGGAGTAGACTATGTCAGGTTCGGTTCAGGAAATTCGCCTCGTTCCCGGTGAAGTGGACCTCGCGACCTTGCGGGCGATTTATCAAAGCAAGGTGACGCTCACGTTAGCGGATGACGCTCGTGCGGCCATCGATCGCGCGAATGAAACCGTCGATGCCATCGTGGCATCAGGCAAAGTGGTGTACGGCATCAATACCGGCTTCGGCAAACTGGCCCAGACACAGATTCCTGCTGAGCGTCTGGCAGAGTTGCAGCGTAATCTGGTGCTGTCGCACAGCGTGGGATTGGGCAATTTACTGCCCGATAACGTCACGCGCTTAGTGGTCGCCACCAAAATCATCAGCCTGGCACGCGGTCACTCCGGCGTACGTATCCAGTTAATCGAAGCCCTGCTGGCGTTGTTTAATGCTGGTGTGATGCCGTGTATCCCGGAAAAAGGTTCGGTTGGCGCATCCGGCGATTTAGCACCGCTGGCCCATCTGTCACTGATGTTGCTGGGCGAAGGCCAGGTACGCGTTGACGGAGGACTGATTCCTGCCACCGAAGGGCTGGCACGCGTCGGCCTGCAGCCGATTGTGCTGGGACCGAAAGAAGGTCTGGCACTGCTGAATGGCACCCAGGTTTCCAACGCCCTGGCACTGCGTGGCCTGTTTGAAGCTGAGAACCTGTTCGCCGCAGGTCTGATGGCCGGCGCACTGTCACTGGAAGCGATCAAAGGCTCGGTAAAACCTTTCGATGCACGTATTCATCAGGCGCGCGGTCAGCACGGGCAAATCGCGGTGGCCGCTGCCGTTTCTTCCTTACTGGAAGGCAGTGAAATCCTCAGCTCACATACCAATTGTGGTCGCGTGCAGGATCCCTACTCGATTCGCTGCGTTCCGCAGGTGATGGGCGCGTGTTTAGACAACCTCAGCCATGCGGCGCGTGTATTGCAAATCGAAGCCAACGCGGCCTCTGATAACCCGCTGGTGTTCAGTGAAAGCGGTGATGTGATTTCGGGCGGTAACTTCCACGCCGAACCTGTGGCGTTTGCCGCCGATATCATCGCATTGGCGATTGCCGAAATTGGCGCGATTTCCGAGCGCCGTATGGCCCTGTTGCTGGATACCGGTCTCTCAGGCCTGCCGCCATTCCTGGTGCGCGATGGTGGTGTGAACTCTGGCTTTATGATTGCTCAGGTCACCGCTGCCGCACTGGCTTCTGAAAACAAATCGCTGGCGCATCCGGGTAGCGTGGATAGCCTGCCGACCTCTGCGAACCAGGAAGATCACGTGTCGATGGCCACCTACGCCGCGCGTCGCCTCGGTGATATGTGCTTTAACACCGCTGCCGTGGTCGGCATTGAAGCCATGGCTGCGGCGCAAGGCATCGACTTCCATCGTCCACTGCAAAGCTCGACTGCGCTGGAACAAGAGATGAGTCGCATCCGCGAGAACGTTGCCTTCCTTGATCAAGACCGTTTAATGGCGCCGGATATCGAATCCATGCGTCTGTGGGCCAGCAGTCACGCCTGGCCTGAATCTTTGACTGCGCTGCTGCCAAGCCAGCGTTCACCTTCCCTTTAAGGAATTGATGATGAGCGAAACTTTATCTCAGGCTGTTGCCCGTGAAATCCGTGCGCCGCGCGGTAACGAACTGCATTGTGCGAACTGGTTGATTGAAGCGGCTTACCGCATGATCCAGAACAACCTCGATCCTGATGTGGCCGAGCGCCCGGAAGATCTGGTGGTATACGGCGGTATCGGTAAAGCCGCGCGTAACTGGGAGTGCTTTGAGCAGATTCTGCGTTCACTGCGTGCGTTGCAGCCTGAAGAAACCCTGCTGATCCAGTCGGGTAAACCGGTGGGCGTGTTCCGTACTCATGCCGATGCACCTCGCGTGCTGCTGGCTAACTCTAACCTGGTGCCACACTGGGCTAACTGGGATCATTTCCACGAACTGGATAAAGCCGGCCTGATGATGTACGGCCAGATGACCGCCGGTTCCTGGATCTACATCGGTGCACAGGGCATCGTGCAGGGCACCTTTGAGACCTTCGCCGAAGCCGGTCGCCAGCATTATGACAGCGATCTGAGCGGCCGCTGGATCCTGACAGCGGGCTTAGGTGGCATGGGCGGCGCACAACCGCTGGCGGGCGTACTGGCCGGTGCCAGCGTGCTGGCGATTGAATGCCAGGAATCCCGCATCGATTTCCGTCTACGCACCCGTTACGTTGACCATAAAGCTTATACCTTAGACGAAGCGCTGGATCTGATTGAGAAAGCCACCAAAGCGAAGCAGGCAATTTCCGTTGGCCTGCTGGGCAACGCCGCGGAAATCGTGCCGGAGCTGGTGAAGCGCGCCAAAGCGGGTGGCATGAAGCCGGATATCGTCACCGATCAGACTTCTGCACACGATCCAATCAATGGCTATCTGCCAGTGGGTTGGGATCTGGATCGCTGGCAGGCCGAGCGCGTCAGCAATCCTAAAGCGGTCGAAAAAGCCGCTCGCGCGTCAATGGCGGTGCATGTGCAGGCGATGCTCGACTTCCATCATATGGGCGTGCCGACCGTGGATTACGGTAACAACATCCGTCAGGTAGCGTTGGATGAAGGGGTGAAAAACGCCTTTGATTTCCCAGGCTTCGTACCCGCCTATATTCGCCCGCTGTTCTGCGAAGGCAAAGGTCCGTTCCGCTGGGTGGCGCTGTCAGGCGATCCAGAGGATATCTACAAAACCGATGCCAAGCTGAAGGAGCTGTTCCCGGAGCACAAGAACCTGCACCGCTGGCTCGACATGGCGCAGGAACGTATTGCCTTCCAGGGACTGCCAGCGCGCATCTGCTGGCTGGGACTGGGCGAGCGCCATAAAGCCGCACTGGCATTCAACGAAATGGTGCGCAACGGTGAACTGAAAGCGCCTATCGTCATCGGCCGCGATCATCTCGACTGTGGTTCCGTCGCCTCACCAAACCGTGAAACTGAAGCGATGAAAGACGGTTCGGATGCCGTCTCCGACTGGCCGCTGCTGAATGCCCTGCTAAACACCGCAGGCGGCGCGACCTGGGTTAGCCTGCATCACGGCGGCGGCGTTGGCATGGGCTTCTCGCAGCACTCCGGCGTGGTGATTGTCTGTGACGGCACCGCCGAAGCCGACGCACGCCTTGGCCGTGTGCTGTGGAATGACCCGGCAACCGGCGTGATGCGTCACGCGGATGCGGGCTATGAACTGGCGCAGAACTGCGCGAAAGAACATGGCTTGAACCTGCCGATGCAGAAGTAATTTGTCGTGATAACTGAAGTCGCCCTTAACCGGGCGACCTTAGTTCAGCCGCCAAATTTCCTCGTTACTCTCTACTCTCAACCCGCAACCCTCAAATCCTTAAATCCTTAAATCCTTAAATCCTTAAATCCTTAAATCCTTAAATCCTTAAATGCAACATGCTGCATGCTGCATGCTGCCGGGTATATTCCATTCCGCTATACCCTATAGCCAAATTATTCCTTTCCACGATAGACGCCGCCCTGCGCTTACCACTACAGTGGAGACATCACGTTACGTGTCAGAGAAATCGCAGCAACTGCTGCTGATGGAGAGCCTTACTTTATGAGCCTGCCTGCCGTCCTGCTGGAAAACGCCCTGAACTGGCGTCGCCAGTTACACCAACATCCTGAACTCGGTTACCAGGAGCAACAAACCAGTGAACTGGTTGCGAACGTGCTCGCTGAAGCAGGGTTACAGGTGTTCCGTGGCCTGGCAGGCACTGGCGTGATTGGCACACTGGAAAACGGCCCAGGCCCGGTGATTGGTTTACGCGCCGATATGGATGCATTGCCGATTACCGAAAAAGGCGCGCCGGAGTGGAAATCTACCCGCTCAGGCGTGATGCACGCCTGCGGTCACGACGGACACACGGCCATTCTGCTCGCGGCGGCCTGCCAACTGGCCGCGACGCGCAACTTCAAAGGCACGGTGCACTTCCTGTTTCAGCCCGCGGAAGAGAATCTTGGCGGTGCGCGGAAAATGGTGGAAGAAGGTTTGTTTACCCGTTTCCCAATGGATGCGGTCTACGCCATGCACAACTGGCCGGGTTTGCCGGTGGGTTCGCTGGCGGTGAATCCAGGTGCGATGATGGCCTCGCTCGATTCCTTTGAAATCACCCTGAACGGCAAAAGCTGTCATGCGGCGATGCCGGAGAGCGGTGCCGACCCGATGGTGGTGGCAGCAGAGCTGATCATGGCGCTGCAAACCATCCCGTCACGCCGTTTGTCACCGCTGGCGTCAGCGGTGGTAAGCGTGACGCAGATCCACGGCGGTGAAGCGATCAATGTGATTCCCGAACAGATTGTGCTGCGTGGTACGGTGCGATGTTTGCAGACTGACGTACGTGACCGCGTGCGCAGTCTGATTGAGGATTTTGTCACTACCCTGCCGCGCCCGTTTGGCGTCAGCGGCGAGATTCACTGGTATCCGGGTTATCCCGTCACCGCCAACCATGCCGCCCCAGCGGAACAGGTGCGCGAGGTTGCCCAGCGCGTGTTAGGCGAATCGCAGGTGCACTGGCAGGTGAATCCCTCCATGGCATCGGAAGATTTCGCCTGTATGCTGGAATCCTGTCCGGGTGCTTATTTCTGGCTCGGTGCCGATGGCGCATCCCCCTCCGCCCCATTGCACAACGCGCATTATGATTTCAATGATGATCTGATACCGATTGGTATCCGCTTCTGGCAGCAACTGGTGGAGAACGTGCTGGTCAAAGCCTGACTGGCAGGATTCGCGGAACCCAGGAATATCAATCGAGGTGACATGTTGGTTAAAGCCTGACTGGCGGATTTCCAAAACCAGCAATCTCAAGCGGCATTGTATCAGGCAGCAATAGATTCAACGGCGCGACTCAAGCTGAGGGGAATCGGTTACGTGCCCGCTATGCACCCACCCCCGCAAAACCCCTCGATGCACGATTGCACGATTGATTTTATATCCTCTCTCGACTGTGCGTTTGACCCGCAACCCAAGGCTGCGGGTATTGATTTACCCGTCAGATCCCAGCTTGCTGCAATCGCGTTTCCGCCTCATCCAGCGTCGCTGACTCCCCGGTGGCCACTAAGCAGCACGCCAGCTGTAAACGCAGCGCCTGCGGCACGGCACGTTCGCCGGCCAGCACCTGTTTGATCCAGTCTGCAGTGTCTTGCGCATTTTTACTTTCTGGCAGTTCCACGCTGATTTCTGGCTGGCGCTCAACCCACACTTCCGCCTCTGCGCCCGCACCGCCAATGTAGTTAATCGCCGGACAGCGTTGTGGGTTGGCATACACTTCACCTTCGGTGCCATTCAGCAGGATGGCGGGTGCATCAATATCCTGGAAGAACTTGCCGACGCGCGGCACATATTCCGGATGGGAAACACTCGCCAGGCGCAACGCGGCGCGTTCGGCAAAAGGCGTGGCCAGCTTCGCCAGCGTATGCGCGCTGTTGCGCACGCCCATACGCCAGCGCAGCGACAGCTGTTTTGCCATCGGTGCACACAGGTGATCGATGGTGATAAACGCCAGTTCGCCACTGTCCAGCTTCGCTTGAGCCTGCTGCGCTGTGGTGACCGGCGCAATATCCAGCGCCGCCAGTACCGCTTCGGTGGTAATGCGCGTCGGGTCGTCACTCACACCGTGCAGCAATACCGGAAACCCGAGTTTGCTTAACAGTAAGGCCAGCAGCGGCGTGAGATTGCCCTGACGACGTGCGCCGTTGTAGCTGGGAATCACAATCGGCATCGGACGATTGGCGGGAGGCTGCAACTGCATCATCTGTTGCTGCATAGCGTGGTAAAAACCGCGCATCTCCTCTTCGCCCTCGCCCTTGATACGCAGGGCGATCAGCACACCGCCGAGCTCCAGTTCGGGCACTTCATCCGCCAGCATGGCGCTGTACAGTGCAACGGCGGTGTCGAAATCGATATCGCGCGCGTGGTTCTTACCGCGCCCAATCTCTTTGATAATTTTATTCAGTTCCATCAGGGCATTCCCGCTTCCAGGGCGCGCCGATAACCGGCTGCCAAAAGGTCATTGAGGTGCGCCTGGGCACACCTAAGATTTCTTACTTTTACGCTTCGCTGATTTTACTGGGGCTTTAACCACTGCTTTGACCGCTGGTTTGATGCTGGCTTCGGGCACCATCGGTTGCTCAATCGGAAACACCGGTAAGGCGGCCAGCAGCCGACTGCCATAAGCTTTGTTAAGCAGACGCCGATCGTATATCACGATCTCCCCGAAGCAGTGATGGCTACGAATCAGACGGCCGACCTGCTGAATCAACGTAAACGAAGCGCTCGGTAGACTCTGCACTTCGAACGGGTAGCGTTTCAGGCTCTTCAGCCACTCCCCTTCGGTCAAAATTACCGGACTGTCTACCGGGGGAAAAGCGATTTTATGGATGTGCACCTGCGTCAGCAGATCGCCCTTTAAATCCAGGCCTTCAGCAAAAGACTGCAGTCCAACCAGAATACTGGTTTGCCCCGCTTCGACTCGCTGGCGATGCAGCTCCACTAAGCGCGAACGAGGTTGATCGCCCTGCACCAACATTGATAAGCGTAATGCGCTGACATGGCTGACAAACTGCTGCATCGCGCGCCCGCTGGCAAACAGCACCAGCACGCCTTTGTGCTTCTCTTCTGCCATTTGTTGCAGGAAAAAGCCTGCCATCTCGGCAATGTGCTCCGCTTCATTAGCCATCAGCGGTTCATAGCGCATTTGCGGGATCACCAGCTTGCCCTGATCGACATGATTAAATGGCGAATCCAGCGCCACAAAGCGATCGCCCGCTTTCTCGTTTAGCCCTGACATCTCTTGCAGCCGATTGAAGCTGTTCAGTGAACGCAAGGTCGCCGAGGTCACCACCACATGCGGAATCTTGCGCCACAGCAGTTTCTCCAGCTGATCGCTGACGCGAATCCCGGCGCAGTGGAATAGCAGATGCGCCTGGCCGTCCCGAATTTCACGGGTAATCCATTTCGATACCGGCGCATTAGAGGCTTTCTCCATGGCCGCCAGTCGCCACAGTTTGCTGATCGATTCGAACCAACCAAACTGGCGGTTAAGCTGAATGATTGCCCGATGCAGACGCATGATGTCGGCTTTGCCGGTTTGCTCACCCAACTCATTGAGTAACCCTTCGCTCAACCCGCGCAATGCATCGCTCAGTTTGAACAGCCGTGCGCACATCGTCATCAGCTCTTCCGGCAACTCACCCAGCACAAAACGAAACTCACCCGGCTGATTGTGCGCGGGTAACAGCGGATTGAGCGCGTCGCACAGGATTTGCAGCAGTTCACGCATCTCATCGCAATGGCCTTTTAACCGCTCAGGGTTGGTCAGCGGTGGCGGCGATTTCGGGCGGAACTGTGCCATGATGGTTTCCACCAGCCGCACAAACAGATCGAGCTGCAAACTGCTCCAGCCGGGAGTGATTTCCGCACTCATCTCCAGCGCGTCACGCGCCACTTCCGGCAGATGATGACCTTCGTCCAGCACCAGCATCAGATGTTTAGGCGGCGGTAATACGGATTCATTCTCCATCGCCGCCATCACCAGCGCATGGTTCGCCACCACCACATCGGCCTGCTCAATTTCACGACGCGCGACAAAGAACGGGCATTCACGATACCAGCGGCAGTGATGCCCCAGGCAGTTGGCTTTATCGGTGGAAAGGCGCTGCCACAGGCTGTCATCAATTGAGACATCGGAGTGATCGCGCAGGCCGTCCCATTTGTAGCTGCTGAGTTGCTTTTCCAGTTTGGCACAGAACTTCTGCTCTTCTTTCGAGCCGGTCACCGCTTCTTCATCGAGATACAGCAGCAAATCGCCTTGCTGATCTTCCGTCGCCGCCAGTGCCGCGAGATTGCGCGGACAGACATAGCGGCCACGGCCGAATGCGGCAGTGAAGGTGAGATCGGGGATGATTTTTTTCAGCAGCGGCAGGTCTTTGCTGAAGATTTGATCCTGCAGCGCGACGTTGGCGGTGCTGATCACTAACCGTTTCTCCTCGGCGCGGCTTACCGCGATGCCGGGGATCAAATAAGACAAGGTTTTGCCCACGCCGGTGGGGGCCTCAATCGCCAGATGGCGGCCTTCATCACCGGCCAGGCTTTTCGCCACTTCAGCGATCATCTGACGCTGTGGCGCACGGGGGATAAAGTCAGGAACCTGCTGCTGCAGCGCCTTATACCATTGCGCAATCTGGCTTTTTATCGCTGCTGTCAGGGCCATGTTGATTACTGTTTGCTGAATTGGCCTGTATTTTTACACAGTATCGGCGCAGCGTCAGCTTTCACTGCTATTTTTTCGCGCTGGATTCAGAATTTCACGCATCGCGCGGATCAGCGTTTCGCGCGCGCGTCCACGGCGGAAGGCAAACGAAAACGGTGCGCGGAAGTGAAAATGCTGTGGCAACAAGCGGCACAACGTGCCCTGCTGCTCCCCGCTTTGTGCGTAATGCTCCGGCAAATAGCCGATATATCTCCCGGAGAGGATCAGCGTCAACTGCGCCTCTATACTCTCCACTGAGGCGTTAGTCTGGCGGAAGCCGCGCTTGTTTAACTCCTGCTGATTCCAGTAACGCCGCGTCACCATGCCGGTTTGCTGCACGGTGCGCATATCCGGATCGCCCTGCGCCAGTGGATGGTGCGGACTGCAATACAACCAGTGTTGCTCCTCATAAAGCGGAATGGTGACCAGATTGCTGGCACGTAGTGGAAAGTGCCCGATTGCCAAATCAAGGCGGTCTTCCAGTAACTGCTGCTGCAGTTCATTGGGATCGCGCACGCTGAGATTGAAAAACACGGCTGGAAAGCGCTGGTTAAAGCGCGCAATTGCTGCCGGCAGATCCAGCGTACTGTCAGTCACTGTCGCATCCACTACGCCCAACGAAAAGGTGCCACCTTGCGCGCTTTTCAGCGTCTCGACCTGCTCCTGCCAACCCGCCAGCGTGGCCAGCATTTCCTGGCTGTAGCGATGAAACTGCTCGCCTTTGGTAGTGAGGGTAAAGCCGCCACGTCCGCGCTGGCACAGAATAAACCCCAGCTGCGTTTCCAGCTCACTCATGTAAGCGCTGATGGCGGGCGTGGTCATATTCAGCGCCTGCTGTGCACGCGAGTAGCCCTGATTTTCCACCACGCTGGCAAACACCTGCAGCAGTTTGAGATTAGGTAGTGTCTGCACCGCATTTCCTTCAGTGATTGCTGACTAAAGTTAACCAATCTATGAAGTGATTATTTGCTGTCAAGGATTTTTCCCGCGCCTCCCTCAGGCCATGATAAGACTCACTTAGCCGAAGGAGTTCGTGATGACCGATTTTCCTCAGCCGCAGGGTGGCAACGAGATGCCCCGTTTCGCCGGCCGTGGCACCATGATGCGTTTGCCCTCTGTCGAATCCCCTGCCGATCTTGATGTGGCGTTTGTAGGCATTCCGCTGGATATCGGAACATCGCAACGCAGCGGTACGCGCTATGGGCCACGCGCCATTCGCGCCGATTCAGTGATGATTCGCCCGTATAACATGGCAACCGGCGCAGCCCCTTTTGATTCGTTGCGCGTTGGCGATCTCGGCGATGTGCCGATCAATACCTACAGTCTGCTGAAGTCGGTCGACATCATCGAAAACTATTATACCGAGCTGAATAATTGGCCGATTATCCCGTTAACGCTCGGTGGCGATCACACGCTGACGCTGCCGATTTTGCGCGCGCTGGCGAAGAAGCACGGGCCGATGGGCCTGATCCACATTGACGCGCATACCGATACCAACGATGAGATGTTTGGCGAGAAGATTGCCCACGGCACCACGTTCCGCCGCGCGGTGGAAGAAGGCCTGCTTGACTGCCAGCGCGTGGTGCAGATTGGTCAGCGTGCTCAAGGCTACGCCGCCGATGATTTCCAGTGGGGCGTCGATCAGGGCTTCCATCTGGTGCCTGCCGAACAGTGCTGGTATCGCTCCATGGCCCCATTAATGGCTGAGGTGCGTGCACGCATCGGCGACGGTCCGGTGTATCTCAGCTATGACATCGACAGTTTCGATCCTGCATGGGCACCCGGCACCGGTACACCGGAAGTGGGTGGTTTGACCTCGATGCAGGGGCTGGAGATTGTGCGCGGCTGTCGCGGACTCAATCTGGTCGGTGGCGATCTGGTCGAGGTGTCACCGCCGTACGATATCAGCGGCATGACCTCCCAGCTGGCGGCCAATATCCTTTATGAGATGCTGTGCGTATTGCCCGGCGTCCGTTACACAGAGAAGAAAGCATGACACAACAGAATTTGGTGTTTCCGGCGCGCGTGCTGCGCGGTGCGGGTGTGATCAATCAACTGGGCGAGATTTGTGCGGGGCTGGGCAAACGCGCCCTGCTGATCGGCGGCCATCAGGCATTGCAATCGGTGGAAGCGCAGGTGCGCGCTCAACTGCTGGCAGCCAACGTGACGCTGCTGGCGCAGGAGTGGTTTGGTGGTGAGACTTCAATCAATCAGATTAACCGTCTGGCGGCGATCGCTACCGAACTGCAAGCTGACGTGATTATCGGTGTCGGCGGCGGTAAATCGCTGGATACCGTAAAAGCCGTGGGAGCGCAGTTGGGCTTGCCGTTTATCACCATCCCGACCATTGCCGCTACCTGTTCGGCAGTGACGCCATTGACCATTCGCTACGACGATAACGGCAATTTCTTCGATATTTTCCCGCTGCCACAGGCACCCGCAGCAGTGATCATCGACAGTGAGTTGCTGGCTAAAGCCCCTGCTCGCTGGCTGGCTGCTGGTCTGGGCGACACCCTGGCGAAATGGTATGAGTTCCGCGCGGTGAGCGTCCGCCATCCGGCGCGCGAAGGCAATGCATTGTCATCGCTGGCACATAGCCAGATTTGCTATGACGTGATCGCGGAACACGGCCCGGCAGCTTATGCAGCAGTGCTGCGCGGTGAGAGCAGTGCCTCTTTGGATCAGGTGCTGGATGCCATCTTTACCTGGGCGGGATTGACCTCGCTGATGAGCAACGGCGCCCACGCAGCGGCTTCACATGCGATTTATGAAGGTTTTACCTTCTGCGATAAGACGCGTGAGTTTGGTCATGGCCTGTTGGTGGGCTTCGGTAATCTGTGCCTGCTGGCGCTGGAAGATCGCAGCGATGAAGAGGTGCTGGATGAGATGCGTCTGGCGCGTGACTGCGGTGTGCCATTGACGCTGCGTGAGATTGCCGAGTTGGATGATGCCGAGCTGGCGTTGGTTGTGCGTGAATCCGTGCACGCACCGGATATGGAGAATATGTCGGTCGAAGTGACCGAAGCCCGCCTGCTGGCGGCGATGCAGCGGATTGAAGGGTTGGCTGATCGGGTTTAAATCTGAGCTAAGTACTTGAGCAGGATGAGACGAGTACTTATGCGGAGTGAGAACGAAAAGTATAGGTGTGTTTAGTTTGGGGGCTGAGTCCTGTGCTGGGTGCGGGCCGTAACACCTCTGCTGCTGCCGGGCAGTCCTCGCGCCGCTGACGCGGTGCCCTCGGCTTCCACGTCGTGCCTACGGAACGTTCGGGGATCGACCATCCCTGGTCGGCCCCGAACTGATCCACGCATCCCTGCGTGGATCTCCTGGCCCAACGTAAAAGCCTCAGCGCTGCGGATAGCCCTTGCAGCATCAGCGGTGCTACGGCCTCTAATATTGTGCCCCTTTTAACAGCATTCACTTCAGCTCATCAGCAGACTGTAACATTTGGGTCATCCCTGTGTGGATCTCTCATCCCAACGTAGAAGCCTCAGCGCTGCGGATAGCCCTTGCAGCATCAGAGGTGCTACGGCCTCAAATATTGTGCCCCTTCCAACAGCAATCACTTAAGCTGATCAGCTGGATGTAAGATCTGGATCAACATGCCCGCTATGGACTAAACCAGGCTGCCGTTAACAGCAAGCACAATGGTTAATGAGCAGGCTGGGGGTGCTTTGGCGCAGGCAATCCGCAGCGCCGAACTGAGTGAGTCTGCCAGGATAGCCCGCAGGACGCGGGCGGAAGGCGGGGCGGCACATGGATGTGCCATCCCCCGCCGTTCCGTCAGGCAGACGAACGAAGTGAGGGTACCGCGTCAGCGGCGCGAGGACGCCAGCGCCAAAGCGCCCCCAGCCTGCGTCACCGCCTATTAGTAACAGCAGCGCCTGAAAATTGAATTGCGGAGATAAAAATTAACCTGCATACCCAAGGCACTGCGACAGGTTTAGGTGCAAATTTTTACACCTACACCCTATGCACGAGCCAACAACGCCACCACTTCCTGCACATCCGCGACGTCATCCAACTCCATGCAAATCGCTTCCAGCTGTTCAACCTGCTCAACCGGCAACACGCGCCCCGCTAAGCTACGGTATTTAGCCAGCAACGCCTCAAGACTTAGCGGATTAGCCGGCGCACCAGACGGTACCGGCACATGCTGCTGCCACTGCTCGCTCTGCTGGGTTTCAATCCGCACCCACGGCTCGTCGTCGCGGCCCTGCTGCTCATCAATCACCAGCTCAATCCGCGCCATAAAGGCTTCAACCTGAGGATGCAGACGTTTGGCATCATCATAACTGGACAATTCAGCGGAGCCGTAAAGCGCTCGCGCCACCAGTGCATACGGCAGACTCATTTGTGCACTCGCCAGGCTCTGCAGCTCACGTCCGCCGCACATCTCCAGCAGGAACGGATTCAGCCCTACCACGATACGTTCAATCTGCTCGACACGCACCGGGTGTTCTTTCAGCAGCAACCCCAGTGCATCAATCGCCGAATGCGTCCCGCGACAAGCGGCATACGGCTTGATCGAGCAGCGCGCCAGCTTCCACACCACGCCAAGGTCGGCGGTTAATGCAGCGGGTTGCTGTGTTTCAGATGCCAGGGTTTGCAGGAATCCACCCCACTTCGCTTCAAATACCGCCGAGGGTCCATTGATACCGCGCTGCGCCAACAAGGCCGCCTGCACGCCACCTTCTGCCGCGCGTGCGGCATGCAGCTTTTTGGTGTGTGAGCCGTCGTGAATAAAACCCCACAGCCCACCGCTAAAACTGGCGGCAATGCCCATGGCCGACGCGCACTGAGCGCGATCCAGTTGCAGCAGTGAACACACCGCGGCTGCCGCGCCAAACACGCCACAGCTGGCGGTGGAGTGCCAGCCTGCAACGTTGTGGGCAGAGTAGCCGCCGCAGGCTTCCAGCACCCGGCGTCCGACATCATAACCGATCACCATGGCCACCAGCAGCGCCTGACCGTCAACCGGCTGCGTCGCCAGCGGCAGTGCCGCCAGAATAGCGGGAATCACCACCGCGCCAGAGTGATCGCAGCCGCCGGTATCATCCAACTCATACATATGTGCGGCCACGCCATTGAGCCATGCCGCCTGACGCGGATTGACCTGCTCTGTGCTTCCCCATACTTGTGCCTGCTGATGCCCGCCTTCTGCGAGCGCCAATGCCAGACATTCGCGCCAGATTGGGCTGTCGCTGCCCGCCAGTGAAGCCCCGAGTGTATCCAGCAGATGGCGCTTCGCCTGCTCCACCAACGGTTCAGGCAACTGTTCAAAACGGGTGTCAGCGATAAATGCCGCCAGTTGTTCAAGCGTCGAGGCCATGCGCACCTCCCGTGATGCGGGTAAACACTTCTGCCGGATGGGAAAAATCATTGTCCGGCTGCGTTTGCCAATGCGCCGCCACCTGCTCAGCCGTAGCAATCCACACGTTGTGCTGTTGCAGCGTCTCGATCAGTTCACGTAGCAAGCCAATACGCCCGGCGGTGCCGATGATTTCCGGATGCAGGCGCAGCAGATAACACAGCCCAAAGCGGTGGAAACCCTGGAAGTCTTGCGTCATATTCGCCAGCGTTTCGGCATAAGGCGCAATCCGCGACTGTCCCGGCGGGATAGCCGGACTCAGGTTAAAAGCAAAATAGGGTTCGTCTTCCAGGGTGTAGTGCATCGGCAGTTCCACCAGCCGTGTGCCGGGATGGAAGTACGGCAGATCGTCGCCGCGCCAGCTTGATGACCAGCGAATACCCTGCTCCACCAGCGCGTCTGCCAGCCCCGGTTTCCACTGGCCAGCGGGGGTGCGGAAACCCTGAATCGGTTTGCCGGTAAACTGTGCCAGCTGGTCGCAGCCGCGCGTCACGCTGGCGATCTGCTGCTCCAGCGACAACGCCGAGAAGTCTTCATGGCGCTCGCCGCTACAGGCAATTTCATGCCCATCGGCCACGATGCGTTTAATCAGTTCCGGCTGCTCTATCGCCACAATTGCCGGTAAGCACCAACTGGCTTGCAGCTGTTTTTCTGCCAGTAACGCCAGCAAGCGATCCACACCGCGCAGGGTGCCATAACGCCATACCGACAGGGTTTTATCGCGTCCGGCGACGGCAGGTGCCTGGGTCAAAATACCGTGGATATCATTGAAATCGATAGTCAAAACGGCGGCGGACTGGAAGCCCAGCGGCCAGCGGGAAGATTCAGTCATGCTGTTGCTCCTGCAGATACCACTGCGCCACCGCATCACAGCGCGCAAACCACACATCGTCACGCGCCGTCATATGTTCAAACAACTGCTCCAGCAGCAGGATACGTCCCGGCTGGCCGGAAATTTTCGGGTGGAACAGCGTGGTCAGGCACAAGCCTTCATCCATTGCGCCGTCGAATTCGCGCTGCCAGTTATCACGGGTATGCGCATAGCTGGCAATACGATCGCCGCCTTTCGGGAAGTCAGGCTGGCGCGTATAGGCCAGCGAGGCGTAATCATCCATCTCCCACTTACCGGGGATCTCGACCAGCGGCGTGTGACCCGCCACCGGGATGCTGTACGGACGATCGTCGCCGCGCATGCTGCTGGAATAAATCACCCCAGCATCACGCAGAATTTGTGGCGTTTCGGCATGCCAGTCACCTGACGGCGTGCGGAAACCGCAGGCGGTGATGCCCAAATGCTGTTTAAAGATTTCAGCGGATTTCGCCATCACAGCACGCTGTTCATCCGGCGAAATCGCCCAGAAAGATTCGTGACGATAGCCGTGATAGGCCACTTCGTGGCCTTGTTCGATAATCGCCTGACACTGCTGCGGCCACTGCTCCACCACCCACGCTGGTACAAAAAACGTGGCGGGAATCTGGAAAGCGCGCAGCAGGTCGAGCAATCGCCCGAGCGCACGGTACGGCCCATACGCACCAAAGGTGAAATATTCTGGCGTTGACCACAGGCTGCCATTCAACATGGCATCGCCGGTGGGACCATCAAGGTCAAACGCCAGCGCCATACAGCCGCGTTTCCCCTGCGGCCAGCGCACTGCGCCCGGTTGTTGCATCGCTACGCTCCTTTAGCCCTGGTTCACGGTCGCCTGGGTCACGCCATTGTCAGCCAGGCCCCATTTCGCGAGGATCTTCTGGTAGCTGCCATCAGCAATCATCGCGTCAATCGCCGCTTGTATCGCAGTGGTCAGCTCGCTGGCATCTTTACCAATCGCCATGCCGGTGTACTGGAAGGAGAAGGCTTTATCGAGCGGCTTATACTTTCCTTTCTCAAGGTCCATGATGTACGGCAGCGTTTCGCTCCCCTGCACTACACCATCCAGACGGTTCTGACGCAGCTGGGTACGCGCATCCGCCGTCCCTTCAGCGCCAACGACGATGATGGCTGGCTTACCGGCGGCTTCACAGTGCGCTTTAGACCAGTTGGCAATCTCTACCGGGAAAGTAGTACGACGGCTGGTGCCAACCTTCTTACCACACAGATCCATGGCGCTGTTGATGTCGCTGCGAGCGGCCTGGGTGTAGAACTGCGGACCGGTTTTGAAGTAGTCGATAAAGTTCACCACCTTCTGGCGCTCTTTGGTGTCGGTCATACCGGACATCACTAAATCGACACGCTTGGTCACCACCGCGTTCACCATCTGCTCAAAGGCGATCTCCTGCCAGTTGACCTTCACGCCCAGCTTGGCCGCAATCGCCTGGCCGAGATCGTAATCCACACCGGTAAGCTGGTTGGTGGCCGGATCTTTAAAATCCATTGGCGGATAGTTCGGCATGATCGCCACAGTCAGGCCTTTCTCTTTGATGGCGGCTGGCACGGCGATATCCGCCCAGGCAGAAGATTGCAGTAACAGCGCGGCACTGATGGCACTCAATAACAGTTTTTTCATGTTTTTCACCCCGGTCACGTTAAAGAAGAATCGCGTTAATAAAGTTTTTCATCCGTGGGTTTTGCGGGTTCAGCAGAATGTCTTCTGGTGCGCCCTGCTCGATAATGCGTCCCTCGTCCATAAACACCACCTGATTGGCCACTTCACGGGCAAAGCCCATCTCGTGAGTGACCACCAGCATGGTGGTGCCCTCTTTTGCTAACTGGCGCATAACGGCCAGCACTTCGCCGACCATCTCCGGATCCAGCGCCGAAGTGGGTTCGTCAAACAGCATCAGTTTCGGTTTCATCGCCAGCGCACGGGCAATCGCCACACGCTGCTGCTGCCCGCCAGACAGTGACTGCGGATAGTCGTGCGCTTTGTGCGCCAGACCGACGCGATCCAGCAGCGCCATCGCCTCTTCACTGGCTTCGCGTTTTGGACGCAGCAGGACGCGGCACGGCCCTTCGATAATGTTCTCCAGCGCGGTTTTGTGCGGGAACAAGTTAAAGCGCTGGAACACCATGCCAGTTTGCAGACGCTGGCGGGCAATCTGCTTATCGCTCAGTGCATGCAGTTTGTTGCCCGCAATGCGATAGCCCGCTAATTCGTTGTCGACCCAAATGCCACCCTGATCGACCTTTTCCAGCTGGTTGATGCAGCGCAGGAAGGTACTTTTACCGGAACCGGATGGCCCGAGGATGCACATCACCTCGCCGTAATTCACTTCGAGGCTGACATCCTTCAGCGCATGGAACTGGTCGAAATATTTGTTCACCTTGACGGCGCGCACGATGTTTCTCATCTCTCTCTCCCAATTACTGACGCTGGCGGTGGCCGCGTGAGAAGAAACGCTCAAGGCGACTCTGACCAAACGACAGCACAGTGACGATGATCAGGTACCAGATGCCCGCTACGAACAGCAGCTCCATCACGCGCGCATTGGCGAAGTAGATGGTTTGTGTGTTGTAGAGCAGTTCGGAGTACTGAATCATGCTGGCCAGACTGGTGGTTTTGATCATGCTGATGAATTCGTTACCTACCGGCGGCAAAATCACGCGCATCGCCTGCGGCAAAATGATGCGCTGCAGCGCTTGCAGACGCGGCATGCCAATCGCCTTCGCCGCTTCGTACTGTCCGGTATCCACGGACAACAACCCGGCGCGCACCACTTCGGAGGTATAAGCCCCCTGGTTGATGCTCAGACCCAGCAGTGCCGCGAGGAACGGGGTCATAATGGTGACGGTTTGCACGCTGAACACGCCGGGAATACTGATGGTGGGAAACACCAGCGCGAGGTTGAACCACAGCAGCAGTTGCAGAATCAGCGGCGTGCCACGGAAGATCCAGGCGTAACCCACGGCGATGTAGTGCAGCACCGGATTGGGCGACATATACATAATCGCGGTGATCACGCCGAACAGGATGCCGAGTCCCATTGCCAGCACCGACATAATCAGCGTGTTCACCACGCCGTTAAGGATTGCCTGGGCAGTAAAGAACTGGCCGACAAACGACCATTCAATGTTGCCGTGGGCGAAGGCATTCACCAGCAACGCCAGCAGCACCAGGATCACCGCTGAAGCCGTGATGCGGCCGTAATAGCGACGTGGCACCACCTGATAGCGATCCAGATCGTAATGCATCTGCTCGCGGCTATTTTTCAAGCTGGGTTCAACCGGAGTGGATTGGGACATAGACGTCTCCTCAGGCGCGCGGGCCAGCGTAATCTTCAGTCCAGCGCTGCTGGTCCTGCATCAGGATTTGCAAACGCGCGAGCTGTTCGCGCACGCGTGCCGGTGCAGTGCCGCCATAGCCGCTACGTGCCGCCAGTGCCGCTTCCAGCGTCAGGGCACTGCGCACTTCTGGCGTTAAGCGTGCATCGACAGCTTGCAACTGCGCATCGCTCAGGTCCGATAGGCCGCACTCTTCGCGTTCACACAGTTGCACCAGCTGACCGGTGATTTCATGGGCTTCACGGAACGGCACGCCGCGCATCGCCAGCCAGTCGGCCACTTCGGTGGCCAGAGTGAAACCGTCCGGTGCCTGTTCGCGCATGACGTCGGTGTTGAATTTCAGCGTCGACATCATGCCGGCCATCGCAGGCAGCACCAGCAGCAGGGTATCCACGGCATCAATCACGTTGCGTTTGTCATCGCTCAGGTCGCGGTTGTAGGAGAGCGGCATGGCTTTCATGGTGGTGAGCAGTGCCATCAGGTTGCCGACCAGACGACCAGAACGACCACGTGTCAGTTCGGCAATGTCCGGGTTTTTCTTCTGCGGCATGATTGAGCTGCCGGTAGCATAGCTGTCATGCAACTCCACCCAGCGGAACTGGCGCGAAGCCCACATGCACACTTCTTCGCACAGGCGCGACAGGTTGATACCGATCATGCTGGTGACGAACAGGAATTCTGCGGCGTAATCGCGGCTGGCCACCGCATCAATAGAGTTTTCGCACGGTGCGAGGTAAGCCAGGTCTTCAGCGGCTTTTTCCGGCTGGCGTGCAATCGCCGATCCGGCCATCGCTGCGGCACCGAGTGGGCAGCGCGCGCTGCGGCGATCCCAGTCCTGCATGCGCTCAATGTCGCGGGCAAAAGATTGCGCATGAGCCAGCAGTTGATGACCGAACACAATCGGCTGTGCTTGCTGTAAATGAGTAAAGCCTGGCGCCACGCTTTCGGTGTGCTGTGCGGCTTGCTCGACCAGAGATTGCTGCAGAGCCAGTAAAGCACTGACTACTTTGCGGCCGTTGTCACGCAAGTAGAGGCGCAAATCGTTGACGGTCTGATCGTTACGCGAACGGCCGGCGCGCAGTTTGCCGCCCAATGGTCCTAAGCGCTCGGTCAGTGCGCGTTCAATGAAAGTGTGCACATCTTCGTCAGCCGCAATCGGATGCAGATTACCCGCACGATAATCGGCATCCAGCGCATCAATCGCCGCCAGCATGGTATGGAGTTCTTCGCTGCTCAGCAGATCGCCGCGAGCCAGCTCACGGGCATGTGCCCGGCAGCCTGCTAAATCGTAAGGTGCCAGGGCAAAGTAATAATCCGGGCTGCGCGACAGCGCGGTTAAACTGGCCGCCGGTGCCGCTTTAAAGCGCGCGCCCCATAACAGTTCGGCATTATCAGACATGCTATTTCCCCTTACAGATACTCGTCAGCGATATGGAAAAGATATGAATAAACCAGCAGTGATAATAAAAACTTATTTCACACTCACACTGGTAAATACGTCATATTTCAGGTTCACTGTACTTTCACCGCAATTATTCCGGAGTTGAATAGCAAAGATGGAAAGTAAAGTTTCCCAGTCTGGAAACAATGCAAATAATCGCGGCGATAATGCGGTTCTGGCACTGAGTAATATCGACTTAAAATTGCTTCGCGTATTTAAATGCGTGGTGGAAGCCGGGGGATTAACCGCTGCCAGCAATGAACTGAATATTGGTTTAGCCGCCATCAGTAAGCAGGTTTCCGATCTGGAGATTCGTCTCGGCATGACGTTATGTAGCCGTGGGCGCGAAGGCTTTGAACTGACGCAGTACGGCATTAATGTCTATCAGGCCACACTGGAGCTGTTCGTCTCCCTGAATCTGTTCCGTGAACGTCTGCACAACAGCCGCAATGAGTTGCTGGGTGACATCGCCATCTGTGTGGTGGACAACACCATTTCTGATCCGCACTCCCCGGTCACCGCAGCGGTGCAACAGTTGCACCAGAAAGCACCAAAGGTGCAGATTCGCTTACAGACTGCGCAATTAGATGATATTGAACGCGGGATGAGTGAAGGCCGTTTTCATTGTGGCATTGCGCCGGTTTATGAAATGAAAAGTGATTTTGATTACTTCCCGCTTTATAAAGAATATTCGAAATTATATTGCTCCATGTCACATCCTTTATATTCTGGATCTTGTGATAAGAATATATCGGTGGAAATATTACGTGAGCAGAAAATCATTAATCATTTATATGTCACGCCGCGCGATGACCGCCGCCTCATTCCATTACAGGACAGCGGTGCGCAGGCGGTGCAAGTGGAATCCGTCGCCATGCTGATTTTAACCGGGCACTTTATTGGTTATTTACCCGAGCACTATGCCGCGCCCTTTATTGCGCGTGGGCAGCTGTGTGAATTGGGCGATGAATCGGTACGTCGGGAAAATCCGTTCTGCCTGATGATGAAAAAAGGCCGGAAAATTAATCCGATTATCCGGCTGTTCATGCAATCACTGGGCCTGGCCGAGGCCGAAGAGGTGCACTAAGTTGGTGCAATCACCCCACCACTTTATACATCACCGTGGTGGCATCTAACGCCCCTTCCGTCGATTCGGCGTACAACGGAATGGAACCCGCAATTTGCCAGTCCATCGATAAGTAAAGCTGCGTAGCCACATCGCCGCTGCGCGTATCCAACACCAGCAGCGTTTTGCCCTGCTCAACCGCTAATTGCTCAGCCTGCTGCATCAGACGACGCGCAATTCCCTGACGTCGGGCATGGGGATGCACCAGCAATTTACTGATCTCCGCGCGATGACGCCCATTCGGCATGGCGCTAAACCCGACCATTACCGTCGCAACAATCACACCCTGCTGCCGCGCCACCAGCAGCTGATTATCGCCGCTTGCCAGGCTGTAGATTTTATCCTGCCAGAAGCGTTCCATCGCTGCGCGATCGTCGGCATCAATAAAACCGACGCTGGCCCCGTCAGCCACGCAACCCTGCAGCACCTCGGTCAACGCGGCTAGCAGGGGCTGTGCCTGAGTGGCACTTAACTGTTCAATTTCAATCATGGTTTGCACACCACCAGAATGTAACGCGCGCCGCCTTCAGGATGCGCCTGGAATGATGATTTGCCGGTGAGATGAAAACGCAGGCAATCCCCCGCCTGCAATGTCCAGCGTTGATCGTCCATGGTGAACGTCAGCTCGCCGGATTGCAGCCAGATATGCTGTTCCAGCCCCTGTATTGGCGGTGCGTCATAATCGATACGCGCACCGGGTTGCAACACGCTCTCAACCAGCTCGGCCTTGAAATGGCTGGCGGGCGGCGAGACACTGCGACGCAGATAACCGCTGGCATCGTCGCGCCAAACGCTCTGATCGCTCGCTTTCAGCAGCAGCGCGGCCTCCTCTTCCACTTCACTCAACAGGCGCGACATGGTCAAGCCATAGGCGACACATAGTCGGTTAAGCAAAGCGGCTGTGGGGCTGGTCTCCGCCCGTTCAATGCGCGACAATGAAGCCCGGCTGATGCCGGTAGCCATCGCCAGTTCGTCCAGTGACCAGCCACGTTGCACACGCAATTCGGCTAATCGTGCGGCCAGTCGATCTTCGGTATCCGGTACAGACATGTCCACCTCTCATATTTGGGAAATAATTCTCACATATGAAATAAAGCCTCAATTTGCTTAAAACGTCAAGTTGTACAAATATAAAAGAGTTGTACAACCCAAACGAGGCGGTTAAGGTGTTGTAATGCAGGTCAGAATTTTCGAGGACGCCATGGCCTTATACAGTATCGGCGATGTTGCCGAACGCTGTGGAATCAACCCGGTAACGCTACGCGCCTGGCAGCGCCGTTACGGTTTACTAAAACCCCAGCGTACAGAAGGCGGTCATCGCCAGTTTGATGATGAAGATGTTCAGCGCATTGAGGAGATCAAGCGCTGGATAGAAAGCGGTGTGCCTGTTGGCAAGGTGAAAGCCCTGCTGGAAGGCCAAACCGTTAATGTGCACGATGGCTGGACCGCGCTGCAGGAAGAGCTGATGAGCGTGCTGCGTCACGTTCGTCCGGCTAAATTGCGCACCAAAATTGCCACCATAGGCCGCGAACATCCGGTAGATGCGCTAATCGATCACGTGTTTGTGCCCGTGCGTCAGCGCCTGGGATTGGATCAACACACCGCCCGTACCATGTGTAGCCTGTTAGATGGCGCGCTGATTGATTACGTGGCGTTTTGTCTCGCGGGCGGCCGTAAAAAAGCCGGCAAAGATGCTTTGATGATTGGCTGGGGCGTAGAAGATCGCACCCGCCTGTGGCTTGAAGCCTGGCGCTTGTCGCAGCAGGGCTGGCGCATGGATGTCTTAGCCGAGCCGCTGGATATGCCGCGTCCTGAACTGTTCCCCGGTCAAAATCTGTTTATCTGGACCGGTAAAAAACCGACTCGTCGGCAGCTGGAGCAGTTTGAACACTGGCAGGCACAAGGGTTTGCCACTCACATTCACGATCCCGCCTGACAAAAAATCGCACACACGGCCTTTGCCTCGCCGGGTGTGCGCGTTATCATGCCGCACTCCATGACTCTTCTCAGGTTTCCCTTATGAACTGGAATAAAATTCTCATTGGCTCCCTGTTTGCTGTGATGGCCATTGGCGGCATGGGTGGCATGATGCTGGTAGGCTACAGTCTTATCCTTCCCAGCCACTGAGTTGACGTTGCACGCGTTCTAACACGCGGTCGCAAATCAGTGCCAACAGGGCGACCAGCAGCGCCCCCTGAATCACATAAGCGGTGTTAAAGCCGCTCAGTCCGATAATCACCGGAGAGCCCAGGCTTTCTGCGCCCACTGTCGACGCGATGGTCGCGGTGCCGATGCTGATCATCACCGAGGTACGCACCCCTGCCATGATCACCGGTGCGGCCAGCGCCAGCTCAATCTGCCATAAGCGCCGCCATGGCCCCATGCCCAGCCCCACGGCAATTTCCCGGTTGCTGTCCGGCACGCTGTCTAAACCTGCCAACGTTCCCTGCAAAATAGGCAACAACCCGTAAAGAAACAGCGCCATGATGGCCGGTGTCGCGCCAAAGCCCATCACCGGCACGGCTATCGCCAGCACCGCTACCGGCGGAAAGGTCTGCCCCGCTGCCGCCAGCGTCTCCAGTAACGGCCTGAACGCCCGCCCGGCGCGGCGCGTCGCAAAAACACCACTGCCTACGCCAAAAATAATCGCCAGTGCGCTGCCGCTGATCACCAATGACAGATGTGCGAGGGCCAGCCGCCAGAAGCTCTCTTGCTGATACAGCGGACGTTCCAGCTGCGGGAACCAGTGGGCAAACAGCGGTCCGCTGTGCGGCAACCCCCACAGCAGCAGCAGAAACACCGCCAGCAGCCAGTACAGTGGATCGCGCCAGACACGCATCAGATCGCCTCCCGCTGGCGCAGCAGATCGCTGAAGTGCAGGACACCCAACGGCTGTTGATGTTGATCGATCACCGGCAGTTTGTCGGTGCGCCGAGCGATAAACTGTGACAGCGCCTCGCGCAGCGTCAGGTGCGCGGCTATTGGCTCACCGTCCAGCCACTCGCCGCGCCGCGCCGCGCTGCCAGCACGTCCCAATGCCAGCAGTCGCACGCCAAGCTCGCTGCGGCCAAAGAATTCGCGGGCGAAATCCGTGGCAGGCTGCGTCAGCAACTCAATCGGCTTGCCCTGTTGCACGATTTCACCGCCGTCCATCAGCACCAGTTGATCCGCCAGCGTCAGCGCTTCGTCGATGTCGTGCGTCACCAGCACCACCGTGCGTCCTGACAGCTTCTGAATACGCAGCATCTCCTGTTGCAGTGCCTGGCGGTTCACCGGATCGAGTGCACCGAAGGGCTCATCCATCAGCAACAATTCGGGATCGGCAGCCAGCGCGCGCGCCACGCCAACCCGCTGCTGTTGTCCGCCGGAAAGTTGATGGGGAAAACGCGTCGCCAGATGCGTATCCAGATTGAGCAGCGCCAGCAGCTCCTCTACGCGCTGTTGAATTTTTGCCTGCGGCCAGCCGAGCAGTGACGGTACCGTGGCAATGTTCTTTGCCACGTTCCAGTGCGGGAACAGGCCAATCGACTGGATGGCATAGCCAATACGCCGCCGCAGCGCACGTGCATCCATGCGTTCAATCGGTTCACCGGCAAAGCGGATTTCGCCGCTGTCATGCTCCACCAGCCGGTTGATCATTTTCAGCGTGGTGGATTTGCCCGAGCCGGAGGTGCCGATCAGCACGGTGAAACTGCCCTTCTCAATATGCAAAGTGAGATCGCGCACCGCTGCTTTGCCCGCAAACATTTTGCTTACCTGGTGAAACTCAATCATCAGTTCTCTCCAGCAGTGCCGACAGTAAACGCAATGCGGCATCAAACACCACCGCCAGCGCTACCACCGGAATCACGCCCAGCAACACCAAATCCAGTGCGCTGCTGAGTAATCCCTGAAAAACAATGGCGCCAAATCCACCGGCGCCAATCAGCGCCGCCACCACCGCCAGGCCAATGGTTTGCACCACCACCACACGCAAGCCCGAAAGCCACACCGGCAGCGCCAGCGGGAGTTCGGCGTGCCAGAACTGTTGCAGTGCACTCATGCCCATACCGCGTGCGGTTTCGCGCACCTCCTGCGGCACCTGCTGCAATCCGGCCACCACGCTGCGCACCAGCGGCAGTAGCGCATACAGCACCAGCGCAATCAGCGCCGGAGCCAGACCAATACCGCTGATGCCCCAACTTGCCAGCACCGGGAAGTGAGCCACCAGCCCCGCCAGCGGCGCAATCAGCAAACCAAACAACGCCACAGAAGGCACGGTCTGGATCAGGTTGAGTACGCTGAAGGCGGCACTTTGCCAGCGCGATCGCCGGGCAATCACCAGGCCGAGCGGCAAACCAATGAATACCGTCGGCAACAGCGTGCCAGCCAGCAACAGCAGATGCTGGCTAAAGGCCGCATCAAACACCGCCGTGCGGTTGGCATACTCTTTCATCAGGGAGAGATGGTCGAGGTGACCGCTGAGCAATAACAGCAGCGGAACAATCCAGATTTGCAGATTCAGCAGGATACGCCATGGCGTACTGGCCGTGAGCTGGCGGATAGCCTCAGCGGCCAGCAATAACGCCAGCGCCGCCGCACACCATAAACCACTGCCAAAGGCCGTACGTGCCAGCGGGCTACCGTCAGTGGCCAGCTGTGCCGCCGTGTGCCCGCCAATAAAGATCAGCAGCGCAAACAGAATCTCAGCGTCCAGCAATGCCATCACCAGATTGCGACGCCGTGGCTTCCACCATAACCCTTGCCATAACCAGAGTAACGGCAGCAGCAACAGCCAGGATTGCGCCACTTGCCATAACATCAGCGGCTGGCCGGACACCAGACGGTTGGCGGCGAAACTGAGTAACGGCAAGGTAGCCAGAGCCAGCGTGATCAGCAGCGTTAACACCAGCAGCACCGGCTGCTGGCGCGGTCTTGATAACAGTAACGGCACCGCTTACAGCAACTTATTCTGCTGTAGCCACTGTTTCGCCACCTGGCTGGCATCCTGACCGTCAACCGCAATCTGCGCATTGAGCTGTTGCAGGGTTTTCTCATCCAGCTTGCTGAACACCGGCTGCAACCAGTTGCCGATCTCCGGATACTGTTTCAGCACGCTTTCCCGAATCACTGGCGCAGGGGCATAAATTGGCTGCACGCCTTTAGGGTCGGTCAGCGTTTGCAAACCGAGCGCCGCCACCGGGCCATCGGTGCCATAGGCCATGGCTGCGTTGACGCCAGAGGTTTGCTGTGCCGCCGCTTTGATGGTTACCGCCGTATCACCGCCCGCCAGCGAAAGTAGCTGTGACTGATCCAGCTTGAAGTTGTAGGCTTTTTCAAATGCCGGTAGCGCATCGCTGCGTTCGATAAATTCCGCCGACGCCGCCAGTTTAAAGGTGCCGCCTTTTTTCAGGTAGGCGCTGAGATCGTCGAGGGAGTTGAGACTATTTTTCTGTGCCACGTCGCCGCGCACCGCGATGGTCCAGGTATTGTTGGCGGGCGCTGGCGTTAACCACACCAGATGATTTTTATCCGCATCGAGCTTTTTCACCTTCTCATAGCCCTGCTGCGCATTTTTCCAGGCAGCATCTTTCTCATCACTGAAGAAGAAGGCGCCGTTGCCGGTGTATTCCGGGTAGATATCCAGTTCACCTGCGGTGATGGCTCCGCGCACGACCTGCGTGGTGCCTAGCTGGATCTTGTTAACGGTTTTCACCCCATGTTTATCCAGCACCTGCAGAATAATGTTGCCTAACAGCGAGCCTTCCGTATCTATCTTTGAACCGACCTTAACCGGATCGGCCGCATTTGCAGCGCCCACACTCATCGCTAATGCGATCATCCCCCATAAACCCTGCTTAATCATGCCGCTGTCCTCTGCTTATATTTCAGTCTGTGACTATCAAGCGTAGCCTGGCGAAACAGGATGGGGGCGGTCAAGCGCCTCAGTTCGAGCTTTTTCTGCTATTTAACGCACATTGCTTATAACCCATTCGCAGGACATATAACCAAATGGAATTTTTATTGGATATCAGTAGGCTTATTCTCATAGGCCCACTCTTTACAATAAAATACATAACATCATGTCCGATTTAGCTTCTCCGGCGCACGTCGCGCTGGCAGGGAATACGCCGACTGGCGAAACCAAATGGATTCGCAGCGCGGCTGACGTATCGAATCTCGTGAACAACAGCAACGAGTCTCGCAGCAATGCGCGCATCGTGGTGGCCATCGCCCTCGGCGGTGTGTTCCTCGATGCCTACGACCTCGGCGCACTGGCCTTTGGTATCAAAGATGTCACGCGCGAATTTAACCTGACGCCGACCGGCACCGGGATGGTGGCCTCCGCGATTACCTTCGGCGCGATTGTGGGTGCGCTGATTGGCGGTTATCTCACCGATAAAATTGGCCGCTACCGCGTGTTTATGGCGGATATGTTCTTTTTTGTGATTGCCGCCCTCGCCTGCGCCTTTGCCCCTAACGAATATGTGTTAGGCGGTGCGCGCTTTGTGATGGGGCTCGGTGTTGGCATCGATTTGCCGGTTGCCATGGCGTTTCTTGCCGAGTTTTCTAAACTGCGCGGGCAAGGGAATAAAGCGGCCAGCGTGGCGATGTGGTGTCCCACCTGGTATGCGGCAATCAGTATTTCCTACCTGCTGGTGTTGCTGCTGTATGCGGTATTGCCGGAAAGTCACACCGACTGGTTATGGCGGCTGATTCTTGGTTTCGGCGCGGCACCTGCGCTGCTGATTATTGCCATTCGCAGCCGTTATATGAGTGAGTCTCCAGTGTGGGCGGCCAATCAGGGCAACCTGCACGGCGCCGCGCAGATCCTGCAGCGCTCCTACAACATCAATGCCCATGTCGCGGAAGATGCCGAACTGACGCAGGCCAAGCCGGTGCGCAAAGCCAGCTGGCGTAACTATGGCGCGCTGCTGCAGGGGGTTTATCGTCGTCGTACTATTCTGGCGACCGTCACCTCCATCGCCTCTTCGTTCGCCTACAACGCGGTGGCCTTTGGCCTGCCGGTGATCATCTCCAGCTTCTTTGCGCAATCGATGCTGACCACTATTTTGGTGTCGCTGGCGTTGAATCTGCTGTTCGCTTTCGTGGGTGGCTTGCTGGCCGTGCGTCTGGTGCCGCGTCTCGGCGCGTGGAAGATGTCGGTGGCGGGTTACAGCTGTCAGTGCATTGCCCTTCTGGGGTTAGCGCTGATTGGTCGCCCGGAAGGCGGTGAACAAGCGGCACTGGCGATTGCGATGCTGGCGCTGTTCCTGTTTGGTCAGGGGTTTGGCCCGGGCTCACACACCATGACCTTTGCCTCGCTGAGCTACCCTGCTTCACTGCGCGGCGTGGGGGTTGGTTTTAACCAGACGCTGATGCGCGGCAGTTCAACCGTGTCTCTGTTCCTGTTCCCACTACTGGTGGCGGCATTCGGCACCGGCGTATTCTGGGTGATTTTCCTCGCCCCGCTGATTGGCTTGCTGGCGCTGCTGGCGATCCGCTGGGAGCCCTCAGGCTACGATGTGGATGCGGAAGACTTCACTTAAGACAACAACGCCCCGTTAAGGGGCGTTTTTTATGCGGTCAGGCGGAAATCGCCGAACGTATGGGGAATGCGCGGGAAGGTGTGCAGGAACCAGGGCGTAAATTGTTCGGGTTGATCCAGCATCTCCTGCTGAATCTGCTCAATCGAGCGATAACACCAGGCATCCGCTTCTTCCGGATTCAGATCGGGTTCAACATCACTGGTGGCGAAGAATACATGGCCATACTCGTGCTCGGTCAGACCGTTGCTTAATGGCAGGTTGTAGCTCAGTTCGAACACCGGCGTCAGCGCCACTTCCATCCCCATCTCTTCACGCAAGCGACGTTCAGCGGCATCCCGGGTCGATTCCTGCGGATAAGGGTGGCCGCAGCAGGTGTTGCTCCACAAGCCGCCACAGTGATATTTACCGTTAGCACGACGTTGCAGCAGCAGTTCATGGCGCGAATTGAACACGTAAACCGTCACCGCACGATGCAGCAATCCTTTCTCATGTACTTCCAGCTTTTCCATCTTGCCGGTGGGACGATCGAGGTGGTCGACGAGAATAACTTCAATGGCGGGCATGACAACTCCTTCAGATAATTCTCAGCTATTGTACACAACCTCAAAGACTGAAACTGAGGAAATCGCGCACATTCCGTGCGCTTAAGTAGAGAAATTTAAGCTTAGCAGTCATCAGACAAAGCGGTAACGACTCAGGATGTAGAATTCAAATCGGCCAACCATGGGCGCTATAAAGTCGTCATCGTTATCAGCCAGGATAAGGAGGCGTGCACAGTCCCGGGCCGCCTTGAGTCTGACGTCGCCACGCTCTGAAACGCTCAATTCCGCCTATGCGCACAGATAAGGCTGCCCTCTCTTAAAGGGCAGCCTGATTTGACTGAGTGATTACCTGACAGGCATTCGCCCTTAAAGCCGCCCCTTCAGTTTTAGCTCGGATTCGATTGTCGTATCGCGGGCAGTTGTATGCCGGCTTGCGCCCCACACTTCATCATATTCATAGCCAGTGAGATCTTTAATCACCACACGCGTTTCAGCATCGCAACCTCTTGCCGTGCCACCCAGTTTGCGGCGCGCCACCTCTTTGATTAGCAACTTATGGCTACGCTGCGTCAGTTTGAATTTAAAGGTCAGCCAGAAGCTCGCCGCCAGCAGTGCCGTGGTGACAAACACCATCAACCCGACAATCGCATGGATGGCGCTCTCCGGTTGCGCGCCGTTGCCTTTCACAAAACCACTCTCCTGCAGCACGATGCCAATCATGAAAATGGCGATGGCCACCGAGCTTTTGCGCGTCAACACCATCACCCCGGCAAAAATCCCTTCACGCCGTTTACAGGTGACCATCTCATCAATATCGGGAATGAAGCTGTAAATGTTCCACGGGATGTAAAACAGCCCGGCCCGCACGATGCCCAAAAACAGAAAGACTGCACTGAACAGCAGCGTGGGCACCTGCCATTGCCACAGATACACGGCAAACAGGAACAGGAAGATAGCGACGATACTCAGGTAGGACATACGCAGCGCGTTGGAGGGCGTCATATTAAAGCGGCCAAGCAGCATCATGAAAATGAAAGTGCCGGGAATCGACATAAACATCATGTTACTTAGCAGCAGTGAAGCCAGTGAGGCATCCTGCTTCAGGCCGTAGATCACGAAATAGGTGAACACCGCCAGAAAGGCATCCATCGCGGTGAAGGAGCAGATATAAATCAGCAGATGCTGACGAAAGGCTTTGATTTTGAACGACGATGCCAAATCGACAAACAGATACTTTAGGTGGGCCTTCAGGCTCCCCTGGCGCGCCGAATGTTGCGCCACATCCTCTTCCGGCTGAATATCTTTGGCTTCCCAGGTGGTCAACCAGGTAATAAACACCGCCACGCAGTAAATCACCGAGAAGATGACGCCGGTCAGCGTATAGGTAATAGCGTTGTCTTTGCCGGTATAGGTCATGATGATGCCCGGCACTGAGACGGCAAGAAAACTGCCAAGCGCCGAGAACATCAGGCGCACGCCCGAAAGACGCGTGCGCTCGCTAAAGCGATTGGTCATCTCCGAGGACAAGGTTTCCCACGGCACCAGCACCATTGCCGACAGCAGCTCGATGGTGAGATACGTGCCGAGATAGTACCAGTAGCCCATATCCGTCACCCACAAAGCGCCATACAGCAGCATCAAGGGAGAGGAGATCAGCAGGAAGAAACGGCGGCGGCCAAATTTACGCCCCAGCCAGGTGTTGCCGAAGTTGTCAGTAATGTAGCCCATGATCGGGCTTAATATCGCATCGATGACGCGGGCGATGGCAAATATCGAGCCCGCTTCAAACACCGATAATCCGCAGTAGGTGGTATAGAAAAACAGCAACCAGGTGCCAATCACCGCAAAGGCACCGCCGCCAAAGAGATCCGTCAGGCCGTAGCCGATCGCGACGCCATAACCGACGCGACGTTCTGTAGGTTTAACCATCGATCCGATTCCTGTTCTGGTAGGGTATGTAATAGCGGCAAGGTGCTATGCCCTGCCGCCGTTGTTATCAACAGAATTGGAAATCAACTTATAGGGCCGGGATGCTATCCCGCATTGGCTAGCATCTGCGCTTTGACACAGAGTTCCGCCGCCTTAAAGGCATGGGCTTGCGTCATGGCGTGCTCTGTACGATGGAGGCAGTCGTTAATCAGCTGTCCAAAGAACGGGAAGCCCACTTCGCCGGAAACGGCATAGCGGAACTCTCCTTCTTTGTTCACCAGATACACCACATCCTGCTCGCCACGTGTGAGATCGGTGTATTTGCGGATCTCGATATAACCGTCGGTACCGAGCAGCGTCATGCGCCCATCACCCCAGGTGGATAAGCCATCCGGCGTAAACCAGTCGCAGCGGAAGTAGCCAGTGGCGCCGTTCTCGCCCGCCAGCATCGCATCGCCAAAGTCCTCAAATTGCGGGTGCTGTGGATGGCGGAAATTCCGCACCTGGCTCGCCACCACCGTGGCGTCGCTGTTGCCGGTGTAGTAGAGGAATTGCTCAATTTGATGGCTGCCGATGTCACACAGGATGCCGCCGAAATAGCGACGCTGATAGAACCAGTCGGGCCGTCCGGTGCCTTCACGATGTGGACCCGTGCCAAGGGTTTGTACCACCTGCCCGATAGCCCCTTTTTCCACCAATTGCCCGGCAAACACCGCGCTCTCCACGTGCAGACGTTCGCTGTAATACACCGCATATTTGCGCCCGGTTTTAGCGCACATCGCTTTGGCGTCTTCCAGCTGCTCCAGGCTGGTGAGCGGGGCTTTATCCGTGAAGTAATCCTTGCCCGCTGCCATCACTTTCAGCCCCAGCGCACAGCGTTCCGAGGGAATCGCCGCGCCTGCCACCAGTTGTACCTGCGTATCGGCCAGAATGGTCTCCAGCGAATCGGCGATCTGCACCTGCGGAAACTGCTGCACAAACTTATCGACTTTGGCGGCATCGGGATCGTATACCCACTTCAGCGTGGCCCCGGCTTCGGTCAGGCCATTGCACATACCGTAAATGTGGCCGTGATCCAGCCCGGCGGCGGCAATGACAAATTCCCCCGGTTGCACCACCGGTTGCGGTTTGCCTTTCGGCGCGTAGTTCATGCCATCCTGCTTATTCATGGTTGTTTCCTCACGCAAAGTTTTTACCCAGTGGGATGTCATCGACATCGGCGAAGTTGTCTACTGAAGCCTGTTTTTCGTAGAAGTGCGGTGCATGGGCGATCAGCCCGCCAGTGCGATAAAAGGCATCATTTTTGGCGATCGGTAACGAGACGGTGCTTTTGGTGATAGCCGATTTGTAGATGGCGGTAATCAGTTCCAGCGAGCGTTTGCCCTGCTCACCATCAATCAGCGGTGCACGCTGCTGTTCGATCGCTGAGAAGAAGTCATCGACCTGTCCGGCGTGCAGTGTCCAGGTGAGCGGTGCCGTGCTGGCATGAAAGCGTTCCAGCTCCTGCTCCAGCGCCAGATTGTTCTCTTTTTCCGGGAAGCCATTCTCTGCCGCCTGCATGGCGACCGCTTTCCACGGTGCCGAGAGACGCGCTTTTTCTCCCTGCAGCACGATTTTCTGATCTTCACCGTGATGCACAACGGAAGCGGTCAACTGCGCCAGCGTGCCGTTGGGATAGCGAAATATCGCGGCACTGAGATCTTCCACTTCGGCATTGTCATGTGCCACGTTGCCGATCATCGCCACCACTTCACTGGGCGCACCGAGCATCCACTGCATCGCATCGATGTGGTGGACCGCATGGTTAAGCGTGCAGCCGCCGCCCTCTTTTTCCCAGGTGCCGCGCCACCACAGGTCGTAGTACGAATGGCCACGCCACCAGAATGAATCGATTTGCGCGTGGCAAATTTTGCCCGCCAGGCCCGAATCCACCGCCGCTTTCAACTGCCAGAACGCGTCGGTGAAGCGGTTCTGCGCCACCACTGACAGAATTTTGCCGCTGGCTTTTTGCGCGGCGATCATCGCATCGCACTCTTCCAGCGACGCCGCCATCGGCTTTTCGCACAGCACATGCTTGCCCGCCTTCAGGGCCGCAATGGTGTTTTCCGCATGCACATAAGGCGGCGTACAGACGTCGACCACGTCGATATCTGCGCCCTCGGCCAGCATCTCGCGGTGATCCTGGTAAACCCGCACATCGTGCAGGCCGTAGCGCTGCAATTTCTCCCGCGCTTTTTCGGGATACACGTCCGCTACCGCGACAATTTTGCCGCGCTCAGGAAACTGCAGAAACGCCTGGATATGTGAATTGGCAATATTGCCCATGCCCACTATCGCAATTTTTAACATGGTGATTCTCCGCTCATGACCGCTGTTGAGGTGTCTGCGAGGAACATAAAAAAGCGCTGCGGGTCGGACAATCTGTTTTTGTGAGAATGCTCGCAGAGCGATGCGGGAGTTTGTGAAGCAAATGTAAAACCGTCTTAATATCAGTCCACTGCGTCTGCAAAAATTTGCAAAAATTGATTGGGATGGGGATCACACTATGGCTGGCAAGCTCAGAATGGACGAAATTTCAGCAATCACCGGCTACTCGGTGAGTACGGTTTCACGCGTGTTGAGCGGGAAATCCTACACCAGCGAAAAAGCGCGTGAGGCGATTGTCGACTGCGCGCGCAGGCTAGGTGTATTGCAGGAAATGGTGAGTGGTCGCCTGCTGATCAATGACATTGTGGTGTTTGCCCCAGGGCGCACTTTCACCCCACGCGGCGATCACTTTTACCATGAAGTGACACGCGGGATTGCTGAGGCCTGCGCGTCGCATGATGTACATATCAGCTATTGCCCACTGGAGGAACAGCGCGCCGATGTGAAGCTGTTTCTGGAAAAAGCCGCAGCAAAAAACATTAGCGCCATCATCATTATCGGCACCGACGATCAAGCGATCTTCAGCCTGGCGGCGTCACTTGGTAAACCCTGTGTGCTGATCAACTCACGCGATAAAGATATGCGGCTGGATGCGGTGTCACCCGATCATCGGGCGATTGGTTTCAGCGCTATGCAGCATCTGTTTGAGCAAGGCCACCGCCGGGTGTTGACCGTCACCTGTCTGCGACGTGAGACGCTGTTTTTGCGCCTGGAAGGGATCAAAGACGCCTACCGCCATTTTCATATGCCGTTTAATGCACAGCAGGATTTGATTGTCATCGAAGCCTACTCCTCGCAGGACACCGAGATCGCACTGAATCACTGGCTGGATACGCACCCACGCGATCAGTGGCCTGATGTGATTTTGCCCGGCGGCAAAGGCATTATTACTGGTGTGCAGAATGCACTGCTGTCACGCGGCTTGCGCATTCCCGAAGACATTTCGCTGATGACCACGGATCTAGCCAGCCGGCTGGAAGGATCGCCAGAGATGCCCATCACCGGCTTTGCGGTGCCGTGCCGTGAACTGGGTTATGAGGCAATCCAGCTGATCCAGAATCGCCTCAATCGTCCGCAGTCGTCGATTTACAATCTGTTGTTGCAGGGGAAACTGGTGGATCGCGGCACGGTGGCGAATGCCACCCGCCATGCGGCACGAGAAGAGATCCGCAACGCGTTTTCGTGAGATGCCCTAAAGCAGAAACGCACGTCATCAGCGCATCGTGCCTGTACATCCAAACCCAACATCAAAACCTCAACGCTGGTAATAGCCCTTTGAGTCACCAATCCTTTCAAGCCTGAAACACATAGCCTTCTCTAAAAGTCACACCAAAGCTAAAAAGCAGGCTGGTGCCGCTCAGGGGCAGGCAATCCGCAGCGCCGAACAGAGTGAGTCTGCCAGGAGAGACCGCAAGGATGCGGTCGAAAGGCTGGGCTGGAACAGGGATGTTCCATCCCAGCCGGTCCGTAAGGCGGACGAATGACGTGAGGGTACCGCGTCAGCGGCGCGAGGACCGCCGGCCCCTGAGCGGCACCAGATTGCGTTATCACCTGTCGTTCAGCAGCCTGCCCTGAACCAGCCTTACAACTTAAAGCTCTGCACCACCAGCTCCAGCTGCACGCTCTGCTCTTCCATGGCGCGTGCGGCAGCCGACACCTGCTCGACCAGTGCGGCATTCTGCTGGGTGCTGCCATCCAGCTGCGTGATTGCCAGATTAACCTGCTCGATGCCCATGCTTTGCTCGCGACTGGCAGACATGATTTCACTCATCAGGGTGGTCACGCTGCTCACGCCCTGCATCAGCTCATCCATGGTTTGACCGGCTTGTTCCACCAGCTGGCTGCCGGTATCGATATTGGCCACCGACTCCTCAATCAGCTTCTTGATCTCACGCGCCGAGTTAGCGGAGCGCTGCGCCAGATTACGCACTTCTGACGCCACCACAGCAAATCCACGCCCCTGCTCACCCGCACGCGCCGCTTCCACCGCCGCGTTAAGTGCGAGGATATTGGTCTGGAAGGCGATGCTGTCAATCACGCTGATGATATCCACCACTTTACGGGATGAGTGATTAATCGCACCCATGGTGGTGACCACCTGACGCACCACGTCCGTTCCGCGCGCCGCCACCTGCGAGGCACCGTCCGCCAGCTGATTGGCATGGGTAGCATTGTCGGCGTTCTGACGTACCGTGCCGGTCAGCTCTTCCATTGACGCGGCGGTTTCGACAATCGAACTCGCCTGCGATTCAGTACGCGCAGACAGATCGGCATTGCCGCTGGCAATTTCACGCGAGGCAGAGGTAATCGCCAGTGCGCTGTCGCCCACCTGACGCATCAGCCCCTGCAGATACTCAATAAACTGGTTAAAGCTCTGCGCCACCGCGTTAAATTCCGGGCTGTTGCTGGCAGGCAGACGCTGGGTTAAATCCGCGCCGCCGGTCGACAGGGCTTCGATATTGCGGTTCAGCAGGCTAAGACGTTTCATCATGGCGCGCACAAAGCCGAGCAGCACCAGCAGCAGGATCACCGCCAGCGGGATCTGCACCAGCCCCAGGCGAGTCAGCATGCTGTGGGTTTGCGCATCCAGCAAACTGGACGGCACATCGCTGGCGAGATACCACGGGCTACCGGCGATCGCCTGCAGGAACAGCGTGTGTTCGCCATCTTCGCCTTTAAAGGTGGTTTGCGTAGGCTGATGACCTGCCTGGCTCAGCAGACCTTTCAGCGCGCCCGCCATCGGCAGCTGCGTATCCGCGAGATTTTCCAGCTTCGGTGCACCTTCCAGCAGTGCGGCGTTGCCCACCACTTTGCCATCCGCTTCAACGATCAACACACGTCCGTGAATGGCGTCGCCCATCTGTTTCGCCAGTTGGTTGAAGAAACCGAGCGTTACGTCGATGGTTGATACCCCCCACACCGTGCCATCACGATAAATCGCCATCGCACAGTTGGTACGCGGCTGCGGGCTGGCCGCATCCTGATAGGCTTTAGCCCAGGCACATTGCCCTTTGGCCGCGGCCATACCGTCTTTGTACCACGGCTGCTCCCAGTATTTGTCCGCTGCGTCGGAGTTCCAGTAAGTGTTGACCTGTAACTGGTTGCTGGCGTTACGGGCGAAGAACGAACTGTCTTTTTCCTTCGCCGGATCGCGGCGATTAGGCAGCGGCCAGATACCGCCGCCAAATACGTTGCTGTCCTGATACTGGTTCACCAGCGCAGGCAGCAAGTTGTCGATGGCCGCGCTATCCATCACGCCTGCGGCTTCGGTAATGGCACGTTGCTGCGCCTGCACGCGGTTCATCTGTTCGACAATACGTCCCGCCAGGCCATCCACCTCATAGCGCACTAATCGGCTTTCGTTTTGACTCAACTGCGGTGCCACAAACTGATTGATCACCACCACGGTAACCAGCATCAGCACCACGAAAAATGCGACCAACGTCGCGGTAAAACGAGATTGTGTAGTTTTTAACATCAGTGTGCCCTTACCCTGGTTGGCGAGTTGCCTGATCGAGGTTAACGGCGTGTTACAGAGGAACTTGAGGTGAGCAAGATCACAAAAATGCAAATAGTTGATTTAGGTGATCATTAGGAGGGTGACTAACGTTGCGCTTACTCATCAGGGTGCGGGCAACCGCCCGCAGAGAGGGCTATTGCGGCGGATCCACCACTTCCTGACGTGGCCGAAATATATGGTCATTACCTTCTGCCTGCAAACGCTGCAGCAGCTGTTGTCCACCGCGATCGTCGGCCTGAGCAAACTGACGTTCCGCTTCGGTGATCGGTGTCGCCCACAGCAGATTCGGACGATCGCCATCGCGCTTGGGCAGTCGGAACTGGGCAACTTCCGGTGCTAAGCCATTGGCCAGCAGGAAACTCTCGAAGCCCACTGGCGCCACTTCCGATGCCAGCGTGTGCCCTTCGCCAATCCACGTCAGCCGCGCCCACGGCAGGTGCGCGAATTCCGCCAGCGCGCTGGCCATCTGCACCGCATTGGCTTCGGTCATCACTTCACCGTCTACTGCCATCGCCAGCTCAACACGGCGGTACTGCGGGGCCAGCTCATCAAACAGGTAATCCACCTGCGGCATGGGCCGAATCCCCATACCCAGCGTGAGAAAAACCCACACGCCATTGTGCCAGTGCTGAGAGATGGCCATTGGCGGCCAGCTCCCTTGGTCGATAGCGTAATACTTTACCGACTCACCAAACTGCGCCTGGTAGCACTGCATCAGCTCATGCTGCACAACATCCCATAAATGGCCGTCATGCCAGTCACGCCAGAAGTGGCGCTGCTGCTCGGCGCGTGCATAGTAATCATTGGTGGAAGCGGATCCGAGCGGTGCGGTCAGGCGATTCTCTTTGATGCAGCCAGCAGAGAAACTCACCTGCTTATCCTGATACAGACTCCAGCCGGGGATCACCGCCAGCAGTTGGCCGTAATACCACAGGGCTGCACCGTCATCACTCGGTTCCCACAGAATCTGTAGACCGGCAGGGTCGAGCATCGGCTCGGCTTCTAAGGTGCGGCAATACTCTGCGCTGAGCAGAGGCGCAATGCCCTGCTCCATCGCTTCACGATCTTCACGCGCCGGTGCAGGCAACAGATTGCGCAGCCAGCAGCCGCGCACCGCATACTGACTGCGAAACAGATCGTTGGGCCAGATGTAAAAGTAGGCCGTGCGCGCATCCTGTTCGACGATGGCGGTGAGTGTGTTTTGCTGATTTGGCACCTCAGCAATCAGAGGTTGGTGTGTCATAACGCCTCGACAAAGCCTTGAGGGATCCATTTTCCCTGAGAATAGAGCAGGATCGGCACTCGCACCATGTGACACAAGGGTAAAACTCTCAAAGTGCAGTCAGGAAGCGTGAGAATAACTGATGAATGCCAGCACAACGCCCTGACAAACTTCAAATTAATTCGCGATTCATTTGCCGCCTCGCATGCTATTGTCTGCACATTCCTCCTTGCGGAGCTGCTCAGCATGGTGCTGCAAAACCTCGATTTGAACCTGCGCGATGTCGTGATTTTCGCGATTTTAGTGTGGCTGTTTCTTCGCTATACATGGGTGATGTCAGCGCTCACGTTTATGCTCGGTGGTGCGATGCTATTGGTGTTGTTACCGATCGACATTTACTACAGCTTGCTGCCATTAGCGCTGCTGGGAGTGGGCTTAGGGATGCTGCTTCATCATTATCAGCAGCGCCAGCTCACCCTTAAACGTGAAGCCCGCACACCGCGCACCTACACCAAAAAGCAGGACGAGCTGCATTTGTAGCGTTAGCGTCCCATGCGTTGCATGGCGCGGGAATAAGCCCCGCGCTGAATCGACCAGCGCAGCAAACCGGCAATCACCGCGATCTCTTTATCCACGCGCCACTGTGTCAATGGGCTAATCGGCTGCTGAATTTGCTGTTGCGCCCAGTCCGGTAACAACCCCATCCCGGCTTTTAGCATCACCCGCATCGCCGGTTTCGCCTGCCAACTTGGGGCCGGTGCATTGATTAATAGCTGCATCACTTCCAGCGTGCGTTCATCGCAAATCAGTTCCGGGCGCATGGACTGCAGATAAGCGTCCACCGCCTGCACCGTTTTCGGCACCTTTTCCGCACCCAGTGCTTCGGCGATGAGCGCCGCTTCATCGTAATAGCGATCCTGCTCGGCCAGTGAGAGCTGCGGATTTTTATAGCGCAGATGCGCGGCGAGGAAGCGGCTGGTTTCCGCCACGTGCACCCAGGTCAGTAAATGCGGATCGCTGGCGGCGTAAGGTTGCCCGGCGTTATCAACACCGGTAACGCGCAGGTGGATGCCTTTAACGCGCTCGATCAGGATGTTGGCATCCTGTGTGTTACCAAAGGTGGTGACAGCGATGAACTGGCTGGTGCGCCGTAAACGGCCCAGCATGTCCTGACGAAAGTTAGAGTGATCCCACACCCCCGCCAGCGCGGCTGGATGCAGCATTTGCAGCATCAAGGCGCAGATGCCACCACACAACATCGAAGGGAAATCACCGTGCACACGCCAAATCACATGATCGGGGCCAAACAGACCCGGATCGCCCAACGGTTGCGAGATATCGAATTCGTTCAGTGCGAGGCCATTCAGGCGAAAGACTTGCTGCTGGATGCGGTTACGAAGATTCATGGTGTCTGGATGATGAGCTGATTGACGTAGCAGGCATAAATGCCAACCCTGTAAAAATCTGGCAAGCAAAGCATTACAGGATCAGCACTCAGGCCAATCCTGAAAACCTGGCAAGCATGGCGTTGTCAGATTGGTTTTTAGGTCAACCTGACAACACCCCGCCAGCATAGCATTACAGGGACAGCATTCCTGCTGACCCTGTGCCAAATCGCACTAACGCTTACAGATAATCAAACTGCCCGTCTTGGGTGCGTACCGAATCGAGGCCAATCATCACGTTGAATTTGCCCGGCTCGGCGACATGCTGCATTTTTTGATTCCAGAATTTCAGTGCATCCACATCAATCTTAAAGCTTACGGTCTGTGACTCGCCCGCTTTCAGCATGATGCGTTTGAAGCCACGCAGCTCCTGTACTGGGCGGCTGATGCTGGCCACCGGGTCGTTGAGATACATCTGCACCACTGTGGCACCATCACGTTTGCCGGTGTTGGTAACGGTGACGCTCGCTTCAACGGATCCATTGCGCGGCATGGTTTTGGCGGACATTTTCACCGGCGAAACGGTGAAAGTGGTGTAGCTCAGACCGTAACCAAACGGATACAGCGGGCCATTCACCGCATCGTAGTAATGCGAGGTGTACTTGTTCGGCTTCGCGAAGTTATACGGACGACCGGTTGGCAAGTGGTTGTAGTAGATCGGCAGCTGGCCTACAGAACGCGGGAAGGACATCGGCAGTTTGCCCGATGGGTTGTAATCGCCAAACAACACGTCCGCAATCGCATTCCCCCCTTCGGTGCCGCTGAACCAGGTTTCGAGCATCGCATCAGCCATATGATCTTCGTTGACAACTGTCAGCGGACGACCGTTCATCAACACAATCACCAGCGGCTTACCGGTCGCTTTCAGCGCCGCCAGCAGTTTTTGCTGGCTTGGCGGAATCACCAGGTCACTGCGGCTGGAGGCCTCATGCGCCATCCCCTGCGCTTCACCCACAGCGGCGACTACGACATCCGCTTTCTTCGCCTGGGCAACGGCTTCATCAATCAATTCCTGCGGCGAGCGTTTATCCACGCTAACTGCCTGTTCGTAGAGGTTGAGGAAGTCCTGAATACCTTTGTTATCAGTGATGTTGGCCCCTTTGGCATACAGCACGGTGCCTTTGCCCGCCATCGCATTGCGTACCCCCTGCAGCAGCGGAATCGACTGTTTCGCCACGCCCGCGGCTGACCAGCTGCCCATAATATCGCGCTGGCTATCGGCCAATGGCCCCACCAGCGCCACGGTGGCGTCTTTTTTCAGCGGTAAGGTTTCATGCCAGTTTTTCAGCAGCACGATGCTCTTACGCGCCACGTCACGCGCTTCGGCACGATGCAGACGGCTCTCGGCATTGGTGTCCTGCGGATCGCTACCTTTCGGCCCTAAATGGCTATAGGGATCGTTAAACAAGCCCATATCATATTTGACGTTCAGCACGTGACGCGCGGCATCGTCGATCTCCGCCATGGTAACGGCGCCACTCTTTACCAGCCCAGGCAAGTATTTGCTGTAGTACTCATCACTCATACTCATATCGATGCCGGACTTCAGCGCAATACGCACCGCATCCTGCGGATCGCTAGCCACGCCGTGCTTCAGCAGCTCTTTGATCGCGCCGTGATCGCTGATGGTAATGCCTTTGAATTTCCACTCACCGCGCAGCAGGTCTTTCAGCAACCAACCGTCCGCCGTAGCAGGCGTACCGTTGAGCGAGTTAAGCGCCACCATCACGCCGCCGCTGCCGGCATCCAGCGAGGCTTTGTACGGTGGCAGATAATCCTGGAACAGGCGCTGTGGGCTCATATCCACGGTGTTGTAATCACGTCCGCCCTCCACTGCGCCATAGGCAGCGAAGTGCTTCACGCTGGTCATGATCGAATAACGGTCAGCGGCGCTTTTGCCCTGCATGGATTTCACCATCGCGCTGCCCATTTGCGAGGACAGGAAAGTGTCTTCTCCGAAGCCTTCAGACACGCGTCCCCAGCGCGGCTCGCGCGTAACATCCACCATCGGCGCCCAAGTCATATTGAGACCATCGTCGGCGGCTTCATAAGCGGAGATGCGGCCGACTTCACCGATCGCATCCAGATCCCAGCTGGCCGCGAGGCCGAGCGGTATCGGGAAAATAGTACGCTGACCGTGCACTACGTCGTAAGCGAAGAACAATGGAATTTTCAGGCGGCTGAGTTGCATCACCTGATCCTGCATCGCGCGAATATCCGGACGCGTGACGGTATTGAAGATTGCGCCAACCTGACCGTGCTGGATCATGTCGCGCACCGCCTCTTTTGGCGTGTCTGGCCCCACGCTGATCAAGCGCATCTGCCCGATTTTTTCATCAAGGGTCATTTTGCCGAGCAGCTGGTTAACAAAGGCGTCACGCGCCTGTTCAGTCATCGGATGGGGGCCAAACAGGTCATCTGCGAAGGCAGGCTGCATGGCAAGGGAAACAGCGAGGCTAACAGAGCAAATCCATTTCATCAGGTCGGGTTCTCTTAAGTGACTGCGCAATATCGAAATAACCGGGCCAGTGTGCCACAAGTTCAGGATAGCAGGTAGCCACCGATGTCACACCGCGACCATGCCGTTGACGCGTGCTAAAGTAGATGCGCAACGTTAACGACAAGGACAGGTTCATGAATAACAACACCTCACACCCTACACTGCTGGCTGAACTGCGCCGCCTCGTCGGCCCTTCACACCTGTTAACTGAGGCGGAACAGACCGCACGCTATCGTAAGGGTTTCCGCTCCGGTGAAGGCGATGCGCTGGCGGTGGTGTTCCCGGGTTCACTGCTGGAGCTGTGGCGTGTGCTGCAGGCGCTGGTTCAGGCCGATGCGGTGATTCTGATGCAGGCTGCCAACACCGGCCTGACCGAAGGCTCCACGCCTAATGGCAATGATTACGATCGTCCAGTGGTGATCATCAGCACCTTGCGCCTCGATAAATTGCAGCTGATCGAGGGCGGTAAGCAGATCCTCGCCTTCCCTGGCAGCACGCTGTATCAGCTGGAAAAAGCCCTCAAGCCGCTCGGACGTGAACCGCATTCGGTGATTGGCTCCTCATGTATCGGCGCATCAGTAATGGGCGGGATTTGTAATAACTCCGGCGGTTCACTGATCAAACGCGGCCCGGCCTACAGCGAAATGGCGCTTTATGCGCAGATTGATGCCGACGGCAAACTGAAGCTGGTCAATCATCTCGGCATGGATCTCGGCCACTCGCCGGAAGAGATGCTCGGTCGACTGGATGACGATCGCTGGCAGCAGAGCGATGTGCGCTGGGATGAACGTCATGCTTCAGATCATGAATATGCAGAACGCGTGCGCGATATCCATGCGGATACACCCGCTCGCTTCAACGCCGATGAGCGCCGCCTGTTCGAGGCTTCGGGTTGCGCGGGCAAACTGGCGGTATTCGCCGTGCGTCTTGATACCTTCCCCAGCGAACCGAAGCAGCAGGTGTTTTATATTGGCACTAACGATCCGGCGGTATTGGGCGATCTGCGCCGCCATATCCTGGCGGAGTTTAAAAACTTACCGGTAGCGGGCGAATACATGCACCGCGACATTTTCGATATCGCCGAAGTGTACGGCAAAGACACTTTTGTGATGATCGATAAGCTCGGCACCGACAAAATGCCACTGTTCTTCACGCTGAAAGGTCGGGTGGATGCCTGGCTGGGTAAGCTCAGTTTTGTTAAACCGCACTTCACCGATCGCGTATTGCAGCGCATCAGCGGTTGGTTGCCTGCCCATCTGCCGAAACGTATGAAGCAGTATCGCGATAAGTTTGAGCATCACCTGATGCTGAAAATGTCCGGTGAAGGTGTAGCGGAAGCGCAGGAGTATTTGCACGAATACTTTCGCGAAGGCGGTGGCGAGTTCTTTGCCTGTGACGGCAAGGAAGGCGCACATGCTTTCCTGCATCGCTTCGCCGCTGCCGGTGCCGCAGTGCGCTACCACGCGGTGCATGCGGATGAAGTGGAAGATATTCTGGCGCTGGATATCGCGCTGCGTCGTAACGATCAGGATTGGTTTGAGCGCTTACCGGCGGAGTTTGATAACGATCTGAGTCATCGCCTTTATTACGGCCACTTCTTCTGTCATGTCTTCCACCAGGATTACATCGTGAAGAAAGGCGTGGATGCGCATGCGTTGAAGGAGAAGATGCTGGCGATCCTTAGCGAGCGTGGTGCCGAGTATCCCGCCGAGCACAACGTCGGGCATCTGTATCAGGCGAAACCGCAGTTGCAGGCGTTTTATCGTCAGCTCGATCCGACCAATACCTTTAATCCGGGGATTGGCAAAACCAGCAAACAGAGAGGTTGGGCGGTTAAGGCTTGATAAATTAATGGGCGGCCCGAGAGCCGCCCAATGGATTATGGCAGTTGCTCGCCCTCTTCCTGCGTGGCCGCTGGCACGGCTCGACGTTCGATAATCATCGTCTGCGGTGTGGACAGCACAATGCCCTCTTTGCGCAGGCGCGTCAGAATATCGAACAGCAGGTCACTCTTAGCGCTGGAGATCTGACGCTGGCCCGCCACGTTGCCGGTGACGCTCAACACGATGCCCGCAGAGGTCAAATCCTTGAATGAGACGGATGGCTCAGGCGTTTCCAGAATGCGCTCGTTCTCCTGGTAAACCTCCAGCAGAATCTCACGCACGCGCACCGGATCAATATCCAGCGGGAAGGTCAACATAATGGTCACAACACCCTGTGCATTGCCCATGGTGGCGTTACGCACGTTCTGTGAGATGAACTGTGAGTTCGGCACAATCACCGTGGATTTATCACTCAGCTGAATCTCGGTGGCACGCACATTGATACGGCGAATATCCCCTTCAATGCCGCTGATACTCACCAGATCGCCCACTTTTACCGGGCGCTCGGTTAACAGAATCAAACCGGAGATAAAGTTCTTCACGATCTCTTGTAAGCCGAAACCGATACCGACCGACAAGGCACTGACGATCCACGCCAGTTTGTTCCACTGCAGGCCCATAATCGACAGCGTCAGCAGAATGATCAGCACATAGCCGATATTGCTGAACAGCGTCACCAGCGACACGCGCATGCCCACGTCCATGGTGGTCTTCGGCAGGAAATCTTTATCCAGCCAGCGACGCACCGAACGCAGTACGTAAATCCCCACCACCAGACACAGGATGGCATTGACCATGTGCGCGGGCACGATGTTCAACGACTCCAGCCCTTTGCCGCCCCAGAACTCAATCACTTTCTGAATCAGCTCAATCGGTGTCGACGAGGCAAAGGTGCCGTTGAGTAGCGCCAGCGCCACAATACCGATCAATGCGGTTTTACCAATAGCACCGAGCAGTGTAGCCGCCTGCTGCAGATGACGCTCATCAATGTTTAACGAGGTCTGCAGACGTTTGCCGGTGGCGTTGTTAGTAGAAAACAGGCTTTCACAGCCGTCATTGATCAAATGGCTGAGGAAGTAGAACGAGCCAAACAGAATGCCGCACCAAATCACCTCATAACCGAGGAAGCGGGCCAGCGTGACATAACCGATGATCAACGAAATCAGAATCGCCAGCGCGGTCAGGGTCAACGCCAGCTGAACCAGCCCAACGACAGTGGGACGCGCTTCCGGTGGATTCCCCTCTTGCGCCAGGCGACGGCGAACGCGGTTGGTACGCATGCTAATCGCCAGGCCGGTGGTACCGATCAACAGCGCCGTCAGGCCGTTGGCGAAGATGGTGGTGTTCAGGCTGGTGCCGACGCTGTAGTTAAAGGACTCTGCGGTCTGGAAAATAAACACCAGCGCAGCGGTAATCGGCGGGAACGGCTTCAGCGCCTGCGCGACTTCATTGGAGATGCTTGGCAATCGCCAGCTCGGACGGCGCGTCGACAGGAAAGCACGGCCCAAGCCGGCGATCAAACCGCAATAGACGCTGAGTTGTACCAGACGCTCAACAAAATCCTGCACGTCAGTCGAGACTTCATCACGGCGGGTAAACGCCAGCGCGATAAAGTTAAAGGTCAGCACCACCGCGGCCAAGGTGGTCAGCGCAATCGCTGCCGCCAGGAAACTACGGCGCAAACGCCCTTCCGGCATTTTGTGGATGCTCACCCAGGCGAGAAACTCTTCGCTGTAACGACGCCCCAGCGTCATCACCAGCATGGCCGCAATCAACCAGCCGATAGTGCCAAAGCGCCAGCCAGGCTCCCAGGAGAGTGCAGCGGTGTCCTGCAATTCAGCGATAAAGTCGCTGATTTTCTCGCCATCTAAATCCTGACGGCTGACCATGGGCGCCCAAAAGCGCGGCCCCAGGATGCTACCAGAGTTCAGCGCCAGCTGGCTCTTCAACTGATCACGGCGCAGGTTGACGATCTGGGAGGAAAGCACCAGCGCGCCATTTTTAATGCCATCGGCCTGCTTGATTTGATCGTCCAGTTTACTTTTCTGGCTCTCCAGCGAGGCGCGTTTGCGCGTCACTTCCGGCGTTTCTTTCACGCCACTGTCCGGTTTCGGTGCCGGACCCAGTACCGCTAGCTGCGCATCCAGTTGCTGACGCTGCGGGATCAGCGCCTGGCCTAAAGTTTCTGCGTTACCGGATAGCTCCAGCGCCATCTCATTGAGCTGGTTGAGCTGGCTCTCATTGGTATCGCCTGACACCTGGCCTTTAATCTTGTCGAGGATTTTCTGCATTTTCGGCAGCTCAACCGCAGGATTGACCTTGGGTGCGGCGTCCTCTTGCTGAGCCGCGGCGGCAGTGTTGTCATCCGCGTAGCTCAGTGCCGGGCTTAACAGCACCAGCAGCAGTATAAATGGGGTAAATAGCGAACGAAGCTTGTACATATGAGTGAGATTCCAGCGCAATGACAGCCGATAAATGCCAGTTAACTTTAGATGGCGGCCAGTGTAGAGCGTAGCCGAAGCGGAAACTATAGGAATGAAGCACGAAAACATTGGTGCTGACGATTAGGGATTTTTTTGGTCATTCGGGAGGACTTATCCCGCCAATCGGAAGCACTCACAGACGCACAATCCATTGTGCATCTGTGAAGGGAAACAGACGTCGTGATTACTCGTTGCTGGCCGTTTGCGACGATTTCTGCTTCTTGTAGGCCAGCGCCGCTGCCGGAACCGGCGCCGCTTTGCCGGTTTCCAGCCAGTCGCGCAGACGGTTGGCATCGGCAAAGTGGGTGTACTTGCCAAACGCATCCAGCACCACCAGCGCCACCGGACGGTTATTGATCACCGTGCGCATCACCAGGCAGTGGCCGGCTTCATCGGTATAACCAGTTTTAGTCAATGCGATACGCCAGTCGTTTTTGTACACCAGGTGATTGGTATTACGGAACGGCAGCGCATAGTTCGGATGCTTAAACACCGCCGTATCTTCTTTGGTGGTGCTCAATTCACCAATCAACGGATATTGACGCGTGGCTTTTGCCAGCTTGATCAAGTCTTCCGCATTGGAGACGTTGTGAATCGACAAACCTGTCGGTTCAACATAGTGGGTATGCGTCATGCCCAGCGCACGCGCTTTGGCATTCATCGCGCGGATAAAGGCGTCATAGCCACCTGGATAGTGATGCGCCAGGCTGGCGGCAGCACGGTTTTCCGATGACATCAGCGCCAGCAGCAGCATATTGCGGCGGCTGATTTCACTGTTCAATTTGACGCGCGAGAACACACCGCGCATCTCTGGCGTGTGGCTGATATCCACCGACAGCATCTCGTCCATCGGCAGTTTCGCATCCAGCACCACCATTGCAGTCATCAGCTTGGTGAGTGACGCGATAGGCCGCACACGATCCGGATGGCTGGAGAACAGCACTTTATTGGTTTCAAGATCGACAATCATGGCACTGCCGGAGGCGATTTGCGGTTGGGCAATCGGCGCCAGATTAGACAGCGCAGCAGGCGCGGCCAGTGCCGGAGTGACAGCTGCCGGTGCGGCGACAAACAGCGCCAGCGACAGCAAGGAAATACGCATTTTTACAGACATCGTGTCAAAAAAATCCGGTAAGGAGTTTTGCGCCGTGTTTAAGACACAGGCCGCGCGCATCAAACCAGACGGGATGCGGGCTGGCAGCAGCATAATACGCGCTTATCTGCGAAATTTCTTAGGTAGATTGTTTCTGAGCGTTAAAAAAACGGGAGACCTAATGGCCTCCCGTTCACGGTGTCGTTGCAGGTTAGAACAATCGTGGTCCGTAACCCCACAACACCACGGTCAGTGCCAGCAGCACTTCAAACACCAGCACACCAATCGCCAGTGTCGATCCTGAGAAGCGCATGCTCTCTTCACGATCAATATTGAGGAACACCGGAATGCCGACGTAAAGCAGATAACCGGTATAGAGTAACGCCACTGCGCCGACCAACACGCACAGCCACACCAGCGGATAAAGTGCCACCAGCCCACTAATAAATAACGGGGTAGCGACATAGCCAGCAAACACGGTACAGCGCTGAACGCTGGGACGCTGCGGATAATCGCGCGCCATCCAATGAATGACGCGGCCCATCACCGCCACGCCGCCTAAGATAATCAGATAGAAAAGAATGCCGAGACCGATGCCGGTCAGCAGGTTGAGTTGTACGAACTGCCCTTCGCCCAGATTCCAGCCCAGTTGTGTGGTACCGATAAAGGCACAGATCACCGGGATCGCTGCCATCATCAAAACATGGTGGGTGTAGTGGTGCGAAACGCTCTCGTTTTCTTGCTTGATATCGCGCATTTCCTGGTTAGGATGCGCCAGAAGACCCCAGACATGATTCATAAAATCACTCCTCTGATGCGACGGGCTGCCACTTCAGCGATCAGGCTGTCTCACTCAGGCAGCTTCCCTTCAAGTATAATCGGCGCGGCTGTTTTTGCGGACAGCGGCACAAAAAAAGCCGCTGGCGTATAAACTGTTACCTGAATCACTCGCGACAGGGAGGAAAATTTGCATCTCGATATCAATGGATTAATTACGCAGTACGGCTATCTGGCGTTGCTGATTGGCTGTATCGCGGAAGGGGAAACTTTTACCCTGCTGGGCGGTGTGGCGGCGCATGAAGGCCTGCTGCACTTCACCGGCGTGGTGCTGGCCGCGATGGTGGGAGGAATTATCGGCGATCAGCTGCTGTTCTGGCTGGGCCGTCGCTACGGTACGCGAATTCTGCGCCGTTTCCGTAAACATGAAGATACCATTCGTAAAGCCAATCGCCTGATTCAGAAGCGCCCGAGTCTGTTTGTGATTGGCGTACGCTTTATGTACGGCTTCCGCATTATTGGCCCGATCATCATCGGTACCAGCCGGTTAAAACCGCTGCGCTTCTTTGTGCTCAACGTGATAGGCGCCGCGCTCTGGTCGCTGATCTTTGTCACCCTGGGTTACTTCGCCGGGGAGATCATTACTCCGTGGCTGCATAAACTCGACCAGCATCTTAAACATTTGCTGTGGCTGGTGGCGGCGATTGTGTTCGGCATCGCGCTGCGTTACGTGATTCGCCGCTGGAACCGCCGCCGGGCGGATTAGTGGTGATAACCTTTAAACTGTGGGTTGGCCAACATAAAGCCACCGTCAACAATAAACGATTGTCCGGTGGTATAGGTCGCCCATTCCGAACACAACCACGCGACTAAACTTGCCACTTCACGCGTATCGCCGGGCCGTCCAATCGGAATTTCCGGCATACGTGTGCTGCGCGCCTGATCGTCAGTCAGATGGTTCATCGCAGTGGCAATCGCGCCCGGTGCAACCGCATTCACCAGAATGTGATGGGGCAACAAACTCAACGCCATCGATTTGGTCAGACCGCCGAGCGCATGTTTCGCCGCGGTGTAAGCGGTGGCATCCGGCAATGGAGTGTGTTCATGCACTGAAGTGATGTTAATGATGCGCCCGCCATCGCCCTGATCGACCATATGGCGGGCGGCGATCTGTCCGCAGATAAATGAACCATCCACATCGACGCTGAACGTTTTGCGCCAATCTTCAAAGGTGACGTCGAGAAAATCGGCTTTCATCATCACGCCCGCATTGTTGACCAATACGTCAATGCGACCCAGTGAATTGATGAGCTGCGCCAGTTGCTTGCCCCCTTCTTGCGGATCGGAGAGATCCAGCTGTCGCACCTGTGCGGTTTGCCCTTTGCTTTCGACCAGTCGCGCTGTTTCCTGCGCCCCCGCCTCATCTGAGCGCCAGGTGATCCCTAACGTGTAGCCCGCTTCGGCCAGCATGACGGCACAGCTGCGGCCAATGCCGGAATCGGATGCGGTAACCACGGCCACTTTCTGTTTGCCCAGTGCCATAACATTCTCCTGCGTGATGGGTGTCCTCACAGTATAGAAGTTATCGATCTGTGCCTCGGATCAGCCGAAAAAACCCTTTCGTCTATAGTTAACAATCAGATGCAGTCAAGGAGGCAGGATGAGCAAAATTAAACGCAGAATTGATGATCACGGCGTGATTGGGGATTTACGGACCTGTGCATTGATCGCCAATGAGGGCACCATTGATTATCTCTGCTGGCCCGAGTTAGACAGCCCATCCGTGTTTGCTGCGTTGCTGGATGGCGATGATGCCGGTCTGTTCTCACTGGCACCCGACTGGAAAAATGCGCGCCAGCAGCAGCTCTATCTACCGGACACCAATATTTTACAGACGCGCTGGTTGGGCGATGCGGGCGTGGCGGAGATCACCGATTACATGCCGATCTGCGACCAGCCCAATAAAGTGCCGCGACTGGTACGTCGGGTCAAAATGGTGCGCGGCTCGGCCACCTTCAATTTGCTGTGCGCCCCGCGCCATGATTATGCCCGTGCTGAAACCCATACCGAACTGCGCCCCGGTGGCGTGGCCTTTCTTGCTGAAGGCCAGCCCGCGTTACGGCTGAGTGCTACAGTGGTGATGACCCGTGAAAACCACAGTGCAGTTGCCGAATTTACCCTCAAAGCCGGGGAATCTGCTGAGTTCGTATTTGGCAGCGATGACGATCCCTTCGTGGCGGAGATTGCCACTGAACAGTGCTTCAGCGACACACTGGCCTACTGGCGGCGCTGGAGCAGCCACAGCACGTATCGCGGACGCTGGCAGGAAATGGTGACGCGATCCGCACTGGCACTCAAACTGCTTACCTCGAAACAGCACGGTTCGATTGCGGCTGCAGCGACCTTTGGTTTGCCGGAAGAGTTAGGCGGCGAGCGCAATTGGGATTATCGCGCCTCGTGGATCCGCGATGCCTCCTTCAGCATGTATGCGCTGATGCGGCTGGGTTATGTGGAAGAAGCGCGAGACTTTACCCATTGGGTGGGGCGCTGCGTCGAGCACAGTCATGACGACACGCCACACCTGCAGGTGATGTATCGCCTGGACAGCGGCACCGAACTGCATGAAACCGAGTTGCTCAATCTTTCCGGCTATGCCAACTCGCGCCCGGTGCGCATCGGCAATGATGCGTGGCGGCAGACCCAGCTGGATATTTACGGCGAACTGATGGATGCCATTTACCTTGCCAATAAATACGGTGAAGCCATTTCACAACGTGGCTGGCGGCATGTGTCCGACATGATTGATTATGTCTGCGGCAACTGGAACCAGCCCGATGCCGGTATCTGGGAGATGCGCGGTGAGCCGGAGCACTTTCTGCATTCGCGCCTGATGTGCTGGGTGGCGTTGGATCGCGCCCTGCGTCTCGGTCTGAAGCGTTCGTTGCCAATGCCGTATGAGCGCTGGGATCGTGTGCGCAGTGAAATTCGCGACGACATCTGGCAAAACTTCTGGAACCCGGAACTGGGCCATTTCACCGCCACACGCGGCGGCAAGTTCCTGGACGCATCCATGCTGTTGATGCCGCTGGTGCGCTTTGTCAGCTCTACCGATCCTGACTGGATCGCCACCCTTGACGCGATTAAAACCCACCTGGTGAGCGACGGTTTAGTGCGCCGCTATAACATTAGCGAAACGCCTGCCGATGCCTTAACCGGGGGTGAAGGTTCCTTTGCCGCCTGTTCCTTCTGGTATGTGGAGTGTCTGGCGCGAGCCGGGCGCGTGCATGAGGCGCATTTTGAGTTTGAAAAGCTGCTGAGCTATGCCAATCCCCTGGGATTGTACGCTGAGGAATTTACTACGCATGGCGAAGCGCTGGGGAATATGCCGCAGGCGCTGTCGCATCTGGCGTTAATCAGTGCCGCTTTTTTCCTCAATCGTAAATTGAGTAATGAAGTGACGCTGTGGCAGCCTTAAGAAAATTCACATTTTGGGCGGTACGGCAACGAGATGGGTCGGGAAATGCCCACTAATTAAGTAAAGTATCATCAGCCATTGAAAATCCTGATTCCCATCACTGCGCCTATGCACATATAATGCGCACCGGGTCATTGAGACCAAGATGGATTCGACACACTGACAAGCCTGAAACACGGCTATAACGACTTGAAAAACATGAAAAAGAGCATTCGCGCGTTCGCTTCACTTGCTTTAGTACTGGCGGCGTTCAGCCAGTCGGCATTCGCAGTAGTGTATCCGCTGCCAGCGGCTAACAGCCGTTTGATCGGCGAAAACCTTGAAATCACCGTGCCTGATGACAGCCGACTTCCGCTGGAAGCCTTCGCTGCTCAGTACCAGATGGGCCTCAGCAACATGCTGGAAGCCAATCCGGGCGTTGATGTTTATCTGCCAAAAGCGGGCACCAAAATGGTGATCCCTCAGCAGCTGATCCTGCCTGACGCCCCGCGTGAAGGCATCGTGATCAACAGCGCGGAAATGCGTCTTTACTACTACCCGAAAGGCACCAAGACCGTGGTTGTGCTGCCAATCGGTATCGGCGAACTGGGCAAAGACACGCCAGTGAACTGGACCACGACGGTTCAGCGTAAAAAAGCCGGTCCAACCTGGACGCCGACCAAAGCGATGCACGCAGAATACGCATCACGTGGCGAAAGCATTCCAGCGGTATTCCCGGCAGGTCCGGATAACCCGATGGGCCTGTATGCGCTGTATATCGGCCGCCTGTACGCAGTTCACGGTACTAACGCCAACTTCGGTATCGGTTTACGCGTGAGCCACGGCTGTGTGCGTCTGCGCGCTGACGACATCAAATGGCTGTTCGACAACGTGCCGGTTGGTACTCGCGTACAGTTTATCGATCAGCCGGTGAAAGCCACCGTTGAGCCAGATGGTTCTCGCTATGTAGAAGTGCACAACCCACTCTCTACTACCGAAGAGCAGTTCAACTCACGTGAAGTGGTGCCGATTACGCTGACCGCTGCGGTAACCAAAGTGATTGCCGATGGCAGCACTAACCAGGATGCAGTCAACAACGCTATCCAGGCACGTAACGGTATGCCGACTAAAATCAACGGTCCGCAGGGTGAAGTGATGCCTGCTCCGGTGCCGGTACAGGAATCTTCTGACGCCACGCCGAAAGAAGAGCCGATGACTCCGCAAGGTGCCAGCGCCGTTGCACCGCAGAGTGATGTGGCTCCGGCTGCTCAGCCTGCACCAGCGACCGGCAACAGCCTGTAATCGCTGACTCGCCATACAGTAAAAAGCCAGCCCATTGCGGCTGGTTTTTTTATGGGCGCAAAAACGTATTACCCGAATCGACTGACCACAAAATTGTGACTTATGTGGTCGTTCTGATCTGTTACCTGTGTGCCCGGTAGTCCCTTGATGCGCGCCTGGATGCCTGGGCATCATTCCCGCCGCCGTCTCAGCGCCAGCCAGCCCGCCACCAGGGTAAACACCAGCACCACAATCACCAACAGTAAGAAACCGTGCGGATTATTTGCCAGCGGAATCCCGCCCACGTTCATACCGAAAAAGCCGGCAATGATGTTAATCGGCAGCGCCAGCACGGTGATCACCGTCAGTAAAAACAGCGTGCGGTTACTCTGCTCCATCAAACTCGCGGCAATCTCTTCCTGCAACAAGCGAATGCGTTCCATCAGTCCCGCCAGGTCATTCAATGCCACGCTGAACTCTTCCGTAAAGATGCGCAATTCACTTAACGGTTCGCGCTTAAGCCACTTTGGTGGCCGATTTAACAAACGAAATAGCGCGGCGGGTTCCGGTGCCAGCAAACGCTGCACACGCAGTAGCATACGGCGCAAATGGCCCAACTCACTGCGGTTGGTTTTAATCGCTGCACTGAGCAAACGCTCTTCAATGGCATCCACCGCCTGACTGGAGCGACGCACCACTTGCTCTAATTGCGCTTCCTGCTCACCCAGCAACCACAACAGCATCGCATCCGGCTCGGCGAACGGGAGACGATCAATTTGCTGATGCATGCGTTCAATCATTCCCACCGGGCGATAACGCGCGGTGACAATGGTGTGCGCACAGCACCAAATCCACAACGTCGCGTTCTGTGTGCTGCGCTCTTCTTTGCTGAACGTCACATCATTGAGCACCGCCAGCAGCGCATCGTTTTGATGGGCCAAACGTGTGCGCGGTGAAGCAGAATGGATCTCATCGAAAAAATCATCGTCTACACTAAAGTGGTCCTGAACCCAGCGCTCGGCACGGGCATGATTCAGGTTGATGTGTAGCCAAAGAAAATAGGATTCCGGCAAATTTTGCTGCGCGAGCTGCGAAGCTTCACGCGCGTTGAGCCGCTGTGGCGGTGCTTCCGGCGTGAACAGATACCCATGGATAAGTCCGGCCACTTCATTATTGAAGTCCGGCAATGAGGCAAGCGGCAAGACAGGCTGGAGCATGGCAGCGTGAGGATCCCGAAGCGGTCAGATCCACAGACTGCGACAGCCGTGTTACAGCAAGATGACAGAGCGTGATCGCGATCATCATTCTGTCATACAAACCACGTATCACACTGCGGGTAACGGATGCCAATCGAGCATCGTCAATCCACACCGGGGTGTGTTATGGCTGAAAACAGTTTACCTGCATCTACATCAACATCATCGTCCCAAAACGGACGCCCGAATCTTAACCCGGGCAACGGAAAAATCTCACGCATCATCTTCCTGATCCTGCTATGCGGCGGCCTGTTGTTCACCGCCATCAACCTGTTTAATGACGTGGAGGAGACCGGCGCGCCTGTCACCAGCTATACGCCGTTCCTGCTGCTGGGCGTGGCTTTAGTGATTGCGCTCGGCTTTGAGTTTGTTAACGGCTTCCACGATACCGCCAATGCTGTCGCCACCGTGATTTATACCCATTCGCTGTCGCCGGGTGTGGCCGTGGTGTGGTCTGGCTTCTGCAACTTCCTCGGCGTGTTGCTCTCCAGCGGCGTGGTGGCGTTTGGCATTATCTCGCTGCTGCCGGTGGAGCTGATTCTGCAGGCAGGCAGCGGCAACGGCTTCGCCATGGTGTATGCGCTGCTGTTCTCGGCCATCATCTGGAACCTCGGCACCTGGTATTTCGGCCTGCCAGCCTCCTCTTCGCATACGCTGATCGGTTCGATCATCGGCGTGGGCGTGGCGAATGCCCTGCTGCATGGTCGTAGTGGTACCAGCGGTGTGGATTGGGATCAGGCGATCAAAGTGGGTTACGCCCTGCTGCTGTCGCCGATTGTCGGCTTTATCTGTGCGGCGCTCCTGCTGCTGGCGATGAAGGCCTTTATCCGCAACCGCCAGCTGTATGAAGCACCAAAGGGCAATCAGCCTCCACCGGCATGGATTCGCGGCCTGCTGATCCTGACCTGTACCGGTGTCTCATTTGCCCACGGTTCAAACGACGGTCAGAAGGGCATGGGCCTCATCATGCTGATTCTGGTCGGCACCATGCCGATTGCCTACGCCCTGAACCGTTCGCTGCCGCCGGATCAAATCCCGCGCGTGGCCGCGTTAACTCAGGTCACTGAACAGCAACTGCTAACGCTGCAACCGGCACCGGCTGCAATGCCCGCACCGCGTGAAGTACTGACCGAGTTTGTGCGCACCAGCCAGAATCGCCCTCAGGTACTCCCTGCCCTTGGCATGATGCTGGGCGATATCGGCGATCAGATCCGCCGTTATGGTGCGGTGGAAAATATCCCTGCCCGGGCAGTGACCAACACCCGTAACGATATGTATCTTGCCTCCGAAACCATCAAACATCTGCAATCGGCCAAAGTCGCGCTGCCGGAAGAGATTGCCAGCAATCTTACTGCGGTGAAGAAAGAGCTGGATGCCGCCACGCGCTTCATCCCGATGTGGGTGAAAGTGGTGGTCGCAATTGCCCTTGGCCTCGGCACCATGGTGGGCTGGCGCCGCATTGTGGTCACCGTCGGTGAGCGCATCGGCAAAACCCATCTGACCTACGCACAGGGTGCCAGTGCGGAGCTGGTGGCGATGGCGACCATCGGCGCAGCGGATGTCTTCGGCTTGCCGGTCTCCACTACGCACGTGCTGTCATCAGGCGTAGCGGGTTCAATGGCCGCCAACAAATCTGGTCTGCAGCTCTCAACGATTCGTAACCTCGCGCTGGCGTGGGTACTGACGCTGCCGGTCTCGGTCTTACTTTCAGGGCTGCTTTACGCTCTGTTTATTCATCTGTAACGGGGAAAAGTCATGGCGACACACGACAATAGCTTCCACAGCGAGACCTTTAATGCGCGTCTGCTGCAGGAGTTTTACGACAGCTACGACGAAGAGCTGGAAATGGAGCTGGACGATCTACGCTTCAATGATAATGGTGAGCCACAGCAGGAAGGCGATAAGGCCTTTCGCCGCCGCTACTTCCGTGAGCTGCTACATCTGCAGGGCGAGCTGGTGAAGTTGCAGGATTGGGTGATGCGTACCGGACATCGCGTGGTGATTTTGTTTGAAGGCCGTGATGCCGCCGGGAAAGGCGGGGTGATCAAGCGTATCACCCAGCGTTTAAACCCGCGCACCTGTCGCGTCGCCGCCCTGCCCGCACCGAACGATCGTGAGAAAACACAGTGGTATTTCCAGCGCTACATCGCTCACTTGCCTGCAGCCGGTGAAATGGTAATGTTTGACCGCAGCTGGTACAACCGCGCAGGCGTTGAGCGCGTGATGGGCTTCTGTAACGAAGCCGAAGTGGAAGAGTTTTACCGCAGCGTGCCGGAATTCGAAAAAATGCTGACCCGCAGCGGCATTCAGATCATCAAATACTGGTTCTCGATTACCGATGAAGAGCAGGAGCTGCGCTTCCTGAGCCGCATCCACGATCCGCTGAAACAGTGGAAATTGAGCCCGATGGATCTCGAAAGTCGTCGCCGCTGGGAAGATTACACCGAAGCGAAAGAAGAGATGCTGGAGCGCACCCATATTCCTGAAGCGCCATGGTGGGTGGTACAAGGTGTGGATAAGAAGCGTGCGCGTCTGAACTGCATCAGCCATCTGCTGCAACAGGTGCCCTACGAAGAGAGCGAGAGCAAAACCATTATGCTACCGGCGCGCGAACGTCATGAAGATTATCGCCGCGCGCCAGTTCCTGAAAACATGGTGGTGCCAGAGAAATATTAATGAACAGTTTGCACGGCTGCCTGGCGGCCGTGCTGCTGTTGCAGACGCAACGTAATGGCAAATGCGCCCAGCACCATCAGGGCCGCCGCCAGATACACTGACTGCATCCCCCAATGACCAATCAGCAACCCCGCCACCGGACCCGTCAATCCCAGCCCTAAATCGAGAAACGCCGAATACGTCCCCAACGCCGATCCCTGATCCTGTTGCTGCACACGTTTTACCGCTTCCACACCCAGCGCCGGGAACACCAGCGAGAAACCACCGCCGGTCAGGAACGCGCCGATATCCACCAGCCAGCTGCTGTCGGCCTGCCAGATTAACAGCAGACCAGCACACTCCAGCACAAACGACACCAACGACACTTTCAAGCCGCCGAAACGGGTGATGTAGCGGCCACCGGCCAGTCGCACCAGCACAAAGCCCAGGCTGAACAAAGTCAGGGCAAAGGCGGCACCGCTCCAGTCGCGGCTGGCAAAATAGAGCGTGATAAACGTCGAGATGACGCCAAAGCCGATGGTGCCGAAGCCCAGAGCCAGCCCGAACAGCCAGACGCGGCTGACCACGCGATGAAAAGGAATACGCACGCCCGCTGTGACGCTGACCGCCGCCTTACGACTCGCCATGCAGAAACCAATCACGCCCATCAACGCCACGAGTCCGGCAAACCCGCTGATGCCGAACATTTGATTGAGCAGCACTCCGAGCGGTGCGCCTATCGCCATCGCAAAGTAGGTGGCAACGCCATTCCAGGAGATCACACGCGCCGTCTGCAGCGGTCCGACAAGGTTCATTCCCCACAGTGTCGAACCCGTACTGCTAAAGCTTTCTCCCACGCCCAAAAACAGCCTACCCAGCGCTAAAAGCGCCAGACTCAGCATGGGTGTTGCGGTAAACAACGCGGCGAGAAGAGAGAGCACGCCGCTCATGCCGCAGCACACCAATCCCATCATCACCACGCGTTTCGGGCCATAGCGATCGGCCAGGCGGCCCGAATGCGGACGACTGAGCAGCGTGGCGAAGTACTGCAGGCTGATGATCAGCCCGGCGATGAACGAGCTGAAACCCAGCTGGTTATGCACAAATCCCGGCAGCACCGCGAGCGGCAGCCCTACTGAGAGATAGCAGAAGAAGGTGAAGACAATAACGGAAATGATGCGTTTATTTAACTGAGCATGACTCAGTACAGCGGCGTCAGACATAAGTGATGGCATTACAAATGAATGTGAAACGCTACTATAGCGCAATTAGCGTTGAGCTTGAACCTGACTTTACCTGGAACTGTGTCATGGCTTAATTCTGTATATTTCTATTATCGCTTTTATTGAAATGTCGCCTCGGTAATTTCACTTTCCATTAATAATCAAACTTAATTCAATTTCATTTACGCATTGTTCTGACAAATCTGAAAAAAAACAATAATCGGAAAACGATTAACCAAAAACATTCCATTAAAAGAGCAGCAAAACCAACTGTTAATCCCTTCAGGTCGAATGAGTGCAGAGAGAGGCGCGCGCAATCATTCACATTAAGACATAGATCCCGCCCCTGATTGCCTTTAGGTTACAGATTATTCAATCAAACTTTGATCGTTACTTTCGGTGCGTAATCTACACGATGACGTGGAACCCTCGCACCTGATTAACCCCATCTCTAACCTCTGTTCATTCTGTTCCCTACCGACCAGGAGAGATTATGAAGATAATCACCAGTGGAAGCGGATATCCTGAAAAAAGAAATATCATCACCAACCCACACAATAAATATATTGATTTTCGCAAAAAGAATATCTACTTCTATTTAAATGCCGTCAGAGCAAGAATCTTACATAAAAATAAACAATTTATTTTTCTCCCGCTCCCCGGCTTGTTGCCACATGATGCGGATGTCATTCACCTCTTCAACGAAGTGGCCGACACCAAAAGGAACTGGATCGCCACTTTTGAAACCGAAATCCCGCGCGTACTGCCGGTGCCTGGAGTGGCGAAGTTCGACAATCCTCAACTGAAGTCGCAACTGCAATTAATCGCCAGAACGGAATGCCTGACGTTGATTGCCATCTCGCAATCGACGCTTAACATCCAGCTGAAGCTGCTCGACGCCTTTCCCGCGATCAAAGCCGCCGTCAGACACAAGCTCCACGTCCTGCATCCGCCGCAGCCGCTGCTGTGCGTCAAACCGCGTCTGATCTCGCCGGGAGAAATTCGTTTCATCTTTATCGGCAATGAGTTCTATCGCAAAGGCGGCGCGGAAGTGGTGCTGGCTATCTCCCAATTAACTGAAGAGGATGTGTTCACTCGCGGTCAGATTCAGGTGACGCTAATCGGTGACATCACGCAACGGCATAATATCGCCCACCGACATTTTCAGGATGATGAGGCGTTCTACGCGCGCATTGAACACCTCATCAAAATCTCGCCGCACATTCAGCATTTCACCACCCTGCCCAACAATCAGGTGCTGACCTTGCTGCAGCATTCGCACGTGGGATTGCTGCCCAGCTGGCAGGATACTTACGGCTTCTCGGTGCTGGAGATGCAAGCCAGTGGCTGTCCGGTGATCACCACCAACATTCGCGCCTTGCCGGAGATCAATCCACCCGGTACAGGGTGGCTGATTCAGCAGCCGATCAATGACGAATATGAGTATGTGGTTGATTCTGAGGAGAGCAAACTGCAGATACGCCGACAAATTGTGCAACAGCTTAAGGGGCATATCATTGATATTTTGCGTAATCCGGGCGTGATCACGCAATATTCTGCGCAATCACTGAAGCGAATTGCTGAGCAGCACGATCCGGGAAAATTCAGCGAGCAACTTGCTCACTTCTATTCAGCCAGCAAGCAGATGCACTACACAACGGCGTTTAAATGAGGGAGGGTTAAACCGGTGCGGTTAACTGAAGGGCGTGGCGCTCAATTGCCGTGGCAATCTCAGCAGATACGCGCAGAGTGCGGATCTCACTGAACAGCCCATCGGCTTCGTTATAGGCTTTACGCAGATAACCGAGCCACTGTTTGATGCGGGCGACGTGATACATGCCGGTATCGCCCTGCTTCTCCAACTGCGTGTACTTCAGCAGCAGTTCGACCACATCCGGCCACGGCATCGGCGCTTCGTTGTATTTCACCACACGGCCGAGGTTCGGGATGTTGAGCGCACCGCGCCCCAGCATCACCGCGTCGCAACCGGTGATGCGCAGACAGTCTTGCGCATCCTGCCAGCTCCAGATCTCACCGTTGGCGATCACCGGAATCGATAGACGCTGGCGAATTTCACCAATCGCCTGCCAGTTGATGCTCTCAGCGCGGTAGCCATCTTCTTTGGTGCGGCCGTGCACCACCAGTTCGCTGGCCCCGGCCTGCTGCACTGCGTCGGCAATTTCAAAGCGACGCTCACCCGAATCCCATCCCAGACGCACTTTCACCGTGACGGGAAGGTGATCGGGCACGGCTTCACGCATCGCTTTCGCGCCGCGATAAATCAGCTCAGGATCCTTGAGTAAGGTGGCGCCGCCGCCGCTGCCGTTCACCAGTTTTGATGGACAACCGCAGTTGAGATCGACGCCCCAGGAGCCGAGTTCTACCGCACGCGCGGCGTTTTCTGCCAGCCACTCAGGATATTGTCCGAGTAGCTGCATACGCACGCGCGTACCGGAAGCCGTTCGGCTGCTGTTGTGCAGCTCGGGACACAAACGGTAGAAGGATTTTACTGGCAGCAGCTGATCGACCACGCGTAAAAACTCAGTAACGCACAGATCATAATCATTTACCCCGGAGAGCAGTTCGCGTACCAGCGAATCCAGCACGCCCTCCATCGGCGCCAGTAATACCCTCATCGCGTTAGATGTTCCCGCTCTTTTTCGCTGCCGGACGACGACGACCGCTGTTGGCGGCTGGCGCGTTTTGAGCGGCACTGCTGCCCTGACGACGTGCAGGACGCGCTTCGCCCTGTGGACGTGCGCCATTGCCACCCTGCGGACGCTGACCGTTGCCGCTGTGCGGACGAGAGACGTTACCGCCCTGCCCACGCCCCTGGCCACCCTGACCACGGCCCTGGCCGCGACCCTGCTGCTGGCGACCGTTCTGGATCGGTTCCGCTTTGATGCTAGGGTCCACTTCGAAACCTTCCAGCTCAATGCGCGGAATTTCACGCTTCAGCAGGCGTTCGATATCACGCAGCAGTTTGTGTTCATCGACACACACCAGTGACAGCGCAGCGCCGGTTGCCGCAGCACGGCCGGTACGACCAATACGGTGGACGTAATCTTCCGCCACGTTTGGCAGCTCGTAGTTCACCACGTGTGGTAATTCTTCGATATCCAGACCACGCGCGGCGATATCCGTTGCCACCAGCACACGAATGCCACCGGATTTGAAGTCAGCTAACGCGCGGGTACGCGCGCCCTGGCTTTTGTTACCGTGGATTGCCGCTGCGGTGATGCCATCTTTGTTCAGCTGTTCAGCCAGATGGTTGGCGCCGTGTTTGGTACGGGTGAACACCAGCACTTGCTGCCAGTTGTCGCGACCAATCATCAGCGACAGCAGTTCCCGCTTACGCTTCTTATCAACGAAGTGCACCTGCTGTGAAACTTGCTCAGAGGCGGTGTTACGACGCGCCACTTCAACCTGCTCCGGGTTGGTGAGCAGTTTTTCCGCCAGGGTTTTGATCTCATCCGAGAAGGTGGCAGAGAACAGCAGATTCTGACGTTTCGCCGGCAGACGCGCCAGTACACGGCGGATATCGTGGATGAAGCCCATATCGAGCATGCGATCCGCTTCATCCAGCACCAGAATTTCAACCTGTGACAGATCGACCGCATTTTGATGCGCCAGATCCAGCAGACGGCCTGGCGTCGCCACCAGCACATCCACACCCCCGCGCAGTTTCATCATCTGCGGGTTGATGCTCACGCCACCGAAGACCACCAGTGAGCGGATATTAAGATACTGACTGTATTCACGAACGTTCTCGCCCACCTGCGCCGCCAGTTCACGGGTTGGGGTGAGGATGAGTGCACGCACCGGACGGCGACCACGCGCCGTGCTCGGATTGGCAGAAAGACGCTGCAACAATGGCAGCGTGAAACCGGCGGTTTTACCGGTACCGGTTTGGGCGCTCGCCAGCAGGTCACGGCCCGCCAGCACCACGGGAATGGCCTGACGCTGAATCGGCGTCGGTTCCTGGTAGCCTTGTTCCGCTACCGCACGCAAAATATCGGCACTTAAGCCGAGAGAGTCAAATGACATGCAGGTGTATTACTCCGAACCGCCCTGTTCGCCGTCAGCGATGTAGTTTTCAGGGGGTATATGACGCAAGCCTGTTGGGCTCACGTGTGAAAAGGGCACAAACTACCATGCGTAAGGGCGGGAGTTTAGCAGGTTTCCGCGGCCACCGCGACTGACAATAGTCACGGCGCTGTAACATGATGTTGGTAGTCTTCCCGTCGTGGCACGAGTCGTGCCGTTGCTCTCTGCGCCCGTCATTGCGCTGCGCATAAAAAAGGAGCCGCATGCGGCTCCTTTCGGTTCGCAACTGAGCTTTCGCTTAGCTGCGCTTTTTCTCCACGCGATGCGCGGGTTCTTTCGCCAGCAAGGATACCAGCGCCGGACCCACCAACATCACCACGCCCAGGCAACCGATCAACAGGTTGTTGTGGATGAAGCGAGAGATCAGGAACAGCGTCAGCATCGCTGCGCCGAAGTAGTACGTTGTTGTGACTTCTTCCAGCGCGTCACCCATGCGACGCAAACGGGCACTACGCTGCAGAGCCAGCATGGCGATAAACACCACCGCATAAGCTGCTACCAGGGTACTGCTCACTTCAACCAGCGCCTTGTGTTTCCAGCCCCAAACCAGCGCGGCGATCACCAGCAGGTGCATCGCAATATGCAAACAGGTTTGACCGGTAACGATCTGAACACGATTAGACCATTTCATTCTCTTCTCCTGGCAGACCCAACAGGTCGCCCAAGTGTATCTGGCTGCGGCCAGACGGATTTCCTCAATGTAAAGCAAATTTCGGATAACGCCCTAATTTTCTGCGCCCTTCACCACCCATTTGTGACAAAGACTACACTTTGTGCTGTTGATGATGAAAAGGAGCGCGTCGAAGTATGCCACAAAACACGCAAGGATTTTCATTTAAAGTCCTGACGATCAATACCCACAAGGGGTTCACCAGCTTTAACCGTCGCTTTATCCTGCCGGAATTGCGTGACGCAGTCCGCGCCACCTCGGCGGATATTGTCTTCCTGCAAGAGGTGATGGGCACCCACGCTATCCATTCACTGCACATTGAGAACTGGCCGGAAAACTCTCATTACGAGTATCTGGCCGATACCATGTGGCATGATTTTGCCTATGGCCGTAACGCAGTTTATCCCGAGGGACATCACGGGAACGCGATATTGTCACGTTTCCCCATTATTGAATATGAAAATCTCGATATTTCTGTGGCGGGAAGTGAAAAACGCGGCATGTTGCACTGCCAGATTCGCCTGCCGGACCGCCCCGATCCGCTGCATGTCATCTGTGTGCATTTAGGGCTTAAAGCACAGCATCGCCAGGCGCAGATGAAGATGATGAGCGATCGCATCAATGCCCTGCCGCATGATGCGCCGCTGGTGGTGGCCGGAGATTTCAACGACTGGCAAGTGCACGCCAATCGCTTCCTGAAGCGCAGCGCGGGATTGCAGGAAGTGTTTAGCATGAAAAACGGCCGCCCGGCACGTACCTTCCCGGCACGTTTTCCGCTACTGCGACTGGATCGTATTTATATCCGCAACGCCACCGTGAGCCAGCCCTGGGCGCTGCCGGTCAAACCCTGGTCACACCTTTCCGATCACGCCCCCCTGGCCGTGGAGATCTTCCTATGAATTTCAGCTGGCGTGAGGGCAATCAGTTGCGGTTGCTGGAGAACGGCGAGCAGTTCTTCCCCTGCGTTTCAGCAGCGATTCAGCGTGCCGAGCGTTCGTTGCTGCTGGAGACGTTTATTCTGTTTGAAGACGACGTCGGCAACGCACTGCATAGCGATCTGCTGGCGGCGGCGCAGCGTGGCGTGAAAGTCGAAGTGATGGTGGATGGCTATGGTTCACACGATCTCTCCGACGCCTTTGTGAACACGCTGACGGAGGCCGGGGTGCGTTTTCTCTATTACGATCCGCGCCCGCTGGTGCTGGGCATGCGCACCAACGTGTTCCGTCGTCTGCATCGTAAAATCGTGGTGGTCGATGATGCCCTCGCCTTTGTGGGCGGCATCAACTTCTCTGCAGAGCACAATACCGATTACGGCCCGGAGGCAAAGCAGGATTATGCGGTCGAGGTGACGGGGCCGGTGGTGCTGGATATTGCTCGCTATGTACAGCAGGCCATCGGTAGCAAGCAGACCACGCGACGCTGGTGGGGAGGACGTTCACAGCGGCTGGCGGTTAATGCGATGCCCGGTGAGGCACAGGTGTTGTTTGTTTATCGCGACAATGACGACCATCGCGACGACATTGAGCAGCACTATCTCGATATGCTGCGCAAGGCCAAACAGGACGTCATCATCGCTAATGCCTATTTCTTCCCTGGCTATCGCCTGTTACGTGAAATGCGCAGTGCCGCACAGCGTGGCGTGCGTGTACGGCTGATCGTGCAGGGTGAACCGGATATGCCGATTGTTAAAGTGGGCGCCGAGATGCTCTATAACTATCTGGTGGATGCCGGGGTTGAGGTCTACGAATATTGCCGCCGCCCGTTGCACGGCAAGATTGCGGTGCAGGATCAGCACTGGGCCACGGTAGGCTCCAGCAATCTCGACCCACTGAGTTTATCGCTCAATCTGGAAGCCAATCTCATCGTGCACGATCGCACTTTCAATCAGACGCTGCGTGACAACCTGGAAGCCCTGCTTCAGCACGATTGTGTGCGTGTGCAGGATGACAAATTGCCGCCGCGCACCTGGTGGCATCTCACCAAAAGTGTGATTGTGTTCCATTTCCTGCGTCACTTCCCGGCCATTGCCGGTTGGTTGCCCGCGCATACGCCTTTACTGGCGCAGGTTGATCCCCCGGTGCAACCGGAAATGGAAACCCAGGATCGGGTCGAAACCGGCAACGAAGGAGCGAAACCCTGATGAGCAAAAAACATTCGCGCTGGCAGTGGACAAAGAAAATCCTCACCTGGCTGTTCTTTATTGCGGTGATCGTACTGCTGGTGATCTACGCGCGCAAAGTGAACTGGCAGGACGTATATCAGGTGATCGTCGGCTACAACCGCTATGTGGTGCTGGGCGCAGCGGCGCTGGTGGTGGTCAGCTATCTCACCTATGGCGTGTATGACTTAATCGGTCGCGCCTACTGTGGACACAAGCTGGCGAAGCGTCAGGTGATGCTGGTGTCGTTTATCTGCTACGCCTTTAACCTGACGCTCAGCACCTGGGTTGGCGGCGTGGCGATGCGCTATCGCCTCTATTCACGGCTTGGCCTGCCCGGGGGCACCATCACACGCATCTTTTCCATGAGTATTGCCACCAACTGGCTGGGCTATCTCCTGTTGGCGGGCGTGGTGTTTGTCGCCGGCATGGTGCCGGTTCCGCCGCGCTGGTTTATTGGCGAAAATACTTTGCGCATTATTGGTGCCGTGCTGTTAGTGCTGGTGGCGATTTATTTGTGGGCCTGTGCCTTTGCGAAAAAACGTCGCTGGACGATAAAGGGGCAACATTTACAGCTGCCGTCGCTGCGCATGGCGCTGATTCAGTTTGCCGTCTCCAGCGCGAACTGGCTGGTGATGGGCACCATTATCTGGCTGCTGCTGGCGCGTCAGGTGGATTATCCGCAGGTACTGGGGGTGTTACTGATCAGCAGTATTGCGGGGGTGATCATTCATATTCCGGCGGGCATCGGGGTGCTTGAAGCGGTATTTCTGGCGCTGCTGGCTGGCGAGCATGTTTCGCACGGCACCATCATTGCCGCCCTGCTGGCCTATCGCGTGCTGTACTTTATTTTGCCGCTGCTGCTGGCGCTGGTGTTGTATCTGATGCTGGAGAGTCGCGCTAAACATCTGCGGCAGAAGAATGAACAGAAGATGGCCAAATCAGACGCGGGATAATCGGGGAGAAATCACTCGCGCGCGGTGGGCGCCATCAATGGCGCACCCGACAAAATTCTGTGCAGATTTACATTGATGCACGTTGCCTGTCATGAATTGCGCCCCCTACAAGCATCCTGTTCGGATGTTGCAGGGGGCGCATTGATACCAGCCAGAAGCGGTGCTGCAGAGTTAACGACGGTTGCCGAAAATACGCAGCAACATCAGGAACAGGTTGATGAAGTCGAGATACAGCGTCAATGCACCCATGATTGAGTAACGACGCAGATTCTCTTTGTCATTAACGTTGATGGTTTCACCAATCGATTTCAGTTTCTGGGTGTCATAAGCGGTCAGACCGACAAACACCACTACGCCGATATAGGTGATCGCCCACATCAGCGCCGGACTTTTCAGCCAGAAGTTCACCAGTGACGCCAGTACGATACCAATCAATGCCATAAACAGCAGGCTGCCAAAGCGGCTTAGGTCGCGCTTGGTGGTGTAACCGTAGAAGCTCATGGCACCGAACATGCCCGCTGTCACGAAGAAGGTGCTGGCGATAGAGGAATAGGTGTAGACGAGGAAAATACTCGCCAGCGTCAGGCCCGTTAGCGCTGAATAGAGCATAAACAGCCCGGTGGCTAAGGTACTGCTCAGACGATGCACCATGCCCGACAGCACAAAGACTACCGCCAGCTGCACAATGATCAGCCCGAAGAAGGTGATGCGATTTGCAAACACCAGCTCCATCACCGCCGGCGTGCGCGCTGCAAACCAGGAGACAAACGCGGTCAGCAGCAAGCCGCAGGTCATCCAGCCATAGACCTGCGCCATATATGTCTGCAGCCCGGTTGACGCCTGCTGCACGATTGAATCATTACGTGGATATCGGTCCATGATGCACCTCTTTAAGTTAGACAAACGCTCTAAGTGTGGAGTCTACACCGCATTGCGTCAACGGCGCGTCAAGCACTGCTGATATCGGCCATTTACGCGCTGGGCAAACCAGGCGGTGGTCAGATTGCGGGTGATTTTCGGGCTCTCCAGTTTAATGCCCGGCAGCATCTCGCGCGGCAGGCGTTTACCGGCCATTTTATCAGCCAGAATAAACGTCTGCTTCCAGAGCGTGCTGCTGCTGAAGCTTTCCGTATCGCCCTTCTCCAGGTCGCGACGAATTTCCCGATTGCTCATATCCAGTTGCTTGCTCAGCGTGCGCACCGCTAATTCGGTGGAACCCGCTTGCTCGCTGCCGTACATAATTAAGTCACCGTCCAGCGCCAGTTTGATGCCGCTGGCGCGCGCTACGGCTGCCTGGAAAGCGGCGTTGCGGCTGGCGTACCAACCGGCATTGAAATCGGCAAAACGGTACAGCATCTGGCTGTAATCCGCCGGATAGCCGAGCAAATGCAGCGTACCGAAATAGATGCCGCCACGACGCGTGAAGACTTCACGGCGAATCGAGCCATCAATTGAATACGGATAACCTTTGGCATGCGCTTCGGCAAATTCAATGCTGACCTGCATCGGGCCGCCGGTGTGAATCGGATTGAGATTGCCAAACAGCTTCTGCCCCATCGGCACCATATCGATGAAATCATCGAAAATTGCGCTCAGCTCTTTCTCACTGCGCACCTTATCCAGTCGCGCGGCGTAGCTTTCCCCGGTGGGCGATTTAATCAGTAAGGCGGTGCGCACTAAGAAGGCGGGAACGTGCACTTTGGCGGCGCGGCGGTCAATTTCACCCCAGGCGATTTTGGGTAAACCGGGCACAGGCGCATCGGCACTGAAATTGGACTCCTGATCGGTGACCGCGATCACCGCACAGACGTTACTGGCGCTGGGATCGATCTGCTGGACGCGAAACGCGGTGTAGATGTCGTCTGCCCAGGCGCTTTTTTGGCTGACATCGCTCGGCAGTAACTTTTGAATCTGAGATTTGACGTCGGCAGGTTGCCGCGCGGGGGCCTGCGGTTCTTTTTTGGTACTACATCCGGCCAGTACCAGCGCGGTGAGCAGCGCCGCGCCTTTGAGCATTTTAGTGGTATTCATCTTGTTCCCTGACAGGCCAGCAAAACCCGTACCTTAACGTTTTCAACTCGCTACGGCTATCAGAGCAGGTCGGTTTTACGCGCTACTTCCAGCGTTCGGCGGCTTGATGGTCGCTGTCGCGCGCATCGACCCAACGATCGCCCTGTTCGGTGGCTTCACGCTTCCAGAACGGCGCACGGGTTTTCAGGTAATCCATGATGAACTCGGTAGCAGCAAATGCGCTACTGCGATGGGCGCTGCTGACGCCCACAAACACAATTTCATCACCAGGGAACAGCTCGCCCACGCGATGGATCACCGTCACCTGCTGCAACGCCCAGCGCTGACGCGCCTCTGCGACTATTTCCGCCAGCGCTTTTTCCGTCATACCCGGATAGTGTTCCAGGGTTAAAGCGGCTACGCTGTCACCGAGATTGTGATTGCGCACTTTGCCGGTAAAGGTGACCACCGCGCCATCACTGTCATGCGCGGCGAGTTGGCGATACTCCTCGCCAACATCAAAAGGCTCAACGCCGACGCGAATACGAGTGGCCATGCTCATCCTCCGGTGACCGGCGGGAAGAATGCCACTTCATCGCCCGCACGCAGCGGGTGGCTCATCGGTACCAGCGTCTGATTGACCGCTGCCAGCAATTTGCCGGACTCCAGCGCCAGCGCCCAGCGATCGCTCCTCTCCGCCAGCGCTGCACGCAAGGTTGCTACATCCTGATATTCCGGTTTCAGCTCTAACGCGCTGGTGCCGGTCAATTCACGCACCTGGGCAAAAAACAGCACCTTAATCATGTGCCACCGCCTGGAAGTCGCCGGATTTACCGCCGCTTTTGCTGAGCAGACGCAACTGATCAATCACGATATCTTTCTGCACCGCTTTGCACATGTCGTAAATGGTCAGCGCGGCCACCGATGCGGCGGTCAGCGCTTCCATTTCCACGCCGGTTTTTCCGGTCAGACGGCAACGAGAGGTGACGCGCACGCGGTTGTGCTCAGGCTCGGCCACCAGCGTCACTTCCACCTTGCTCAACATCAGCGGATGGCACAGCGGGATCAACTCCCAGGTGCGTTTCGCGGCCTGAATGCCGGCAATGCGCGCCGTGGCGAACACGTCGCCTTTATGATGGCTGCCGTCGATGATCATCTGCAGCGTTTCCGCGCTCATCAGCACCAGTGCTTCAGCCTGGGCTTCACGCACCGTTTCAGTTTTGCCGGAGACGTCCACCATATGGGCTTCACCAGCGGCATTGATATGAGTTAATGATGACATGCTTACAACTTCTTCAAATGAGAGACAAAATTACAAGGGCGCGTGCGTGCATCCAGCTGTTCTTCAATAATGCGTTCCCAACCGCTACGGCAGGCATTGGTTGATCCCGGCACGGCGAAAATCAGCGTCTGATTCGCCAGCCCGGCCACCGCGCGTGATTGCAGCGTGGAACTGCCAATCTCTTCGTATGAGATCATCCGGAACAGTTCGCCAAAGCCGTCAATTTCACGGTCGAACAGCGGCAGCAGCGCTTCCGGCGTACTGTTTTTGCTGTTAAATCCGGTGCCGCCATTGACGATCACCACCTGCACATCATCACTGGCAATCCAGCGCGACACGGTGGCGCGAATGCGGTAACGGTTGTCAGGCACAATCGCGCGATCCACCACCTGATGCCCGGCTTCTGTCAGTGCCTCACGCAAGTAGTCGCCCGAGCTATCATTGCTGGCATCACGGCTGTCCGAGACGGTCATCACCGCCACATTCAAGGCGACAAACTCGCCGGTAGGTTTACCCATGGCTGTAACTCCTGTGTTTAGCCGCCAATGAAAGAGAGGTTTTGTGTTATGCCGGTGTTGCCCTGATGCAGGAAATGCGTCTGCTTTTTCTGCCCGAGACTGTGGGCAATACGCGCCTGTAGTTCGCCCTGCTGATCGTCGGATGCCAGTAAATCGCGCAGCGAGACGCCACCGTCGCCAAACAGGCACAGATGTAAATTACCCATTGCCGACACGCGCAGGCGGTTGCAGCTGGCGCAAAAATCCTTTTCGTAAGGCATGATCAAACCGACTTCACCCTGATAGTCAGGATGGCGGAACACCTGAGCGGGTCCGTCACTGCGACCGCGCGACTGGCGTTGCCAACCCTGCATGATCAGCTGATTGCGAATCACCTCACCCGAGATGTGATGACGACGGAACAGATCACCGCCCTCGCCGGTTTCCATCAGTTCGATAAAGCGCAGCTGAATTGGACGGATGCGGATCCAGTCGAGGAAGGTCGCCAGGCTGTGGCTGTTGAGATCGCGCATCAGCACGCTGTTGACTTTGACCTTCTCGAACCCGGCGTCAAACGCGGCATCAATTCCGGCCATCACTTCCGCGAATTTGTCCTGGCCGGTGATGGCGTGAAACTGGCGTGCATCGAGGCTATCGACACTAACGTTAATGTGGGTGAGCCCGGCATCACGCCACGCGCGCACGTCTCGCGCCATTCGGTAGCCGTTAGTGGTCATGGCGATCTGGCGAATGGCGGCGTTTTCACGTACTGCTGCGATGATATCGGTGAAGTCACGCCGCATGGAGGGTTCGCCGCCGGTCAGGCGCACTTTTTCCGTGCCCGCGGCCGCAAAGGCACGCGTCACGCGACGAATCTCGTCGAGCGAGAGGAAACTTTTATTGTGATTACCGTTCGGTTTATAGCCGTCCGGCAAACAGTAGGTACAACGGAAGTTACACACATCCGTGACCGACAGGCGCAAGTAGTAGAAGCTGCGCGCATAGGCATCTGTAAATTGTGGCACCTGAACACCTTTCCAAATACGGGAGATGCAGTCATTTCTTTCTGCACCCTGGCAGCGATGCTGCGGCCAGGCATCCATATCGTTATGACTTAGGCATGCAAGGCTTGGGAGTCTGTTGTCATTGTGGACAACACGGTTAATTCGAATGGTAGCGCGATTTCTCCCTCGCATCCATCAGTGAATTTCGCTATATATATTGATACATAACGTTTTTTCACCGCATTTTCGCCGCAGGATACGGTAAAATGCGCGGCAGATATTGATACACATCACTTCAACTGCACGACAACCTGCAGTTGTCAGTTAAAAGGAACAGCATGAATCGTACCCTGGCAGATTTGGATCGCGTGGTAGCACTGGGCGGCGGGCACGGCCTGGGTCGTGTGATGTCGGCGCTGGCACCGCTGGGCTCACGCCTGACCGGCATCGTGACCACCACCGATAACGGCGGATCCACCGGACGCATTCGTCGTTCGGAAGGCGGTATTGCCTGGGGAGATATGCGTAATTGCCTGAACCAGTTGATCATGGAACCGAGCGTAGCGTCGGCAATGTTTGAATACCGTTTTGCCGGTAACGGCGAACTGGCCGGTCACAACCTCGGTAATCTGATGCTCAAAGCGCTCGATCACCTTAGCGTGCGGCCGCTGGAAGCCATCAACATCATTCGCAATCTGCTCAAAGTCGATGCCTTCTTGATTCCGATGTCGGAGCAACCGGTAGACCTGGTGGCGCAGGATTGCGAAGGCAATATGGTGTATGGCGAAACGGCAATTGATGAAATGAAGCTACCGCCGCAAGAGTTGATGCTGCATCCCAATGTTACTCCCACTAAAGAAGCACTGGATGCGATTGCGGAAGCGGATTTGATCCTGATTGGCCCAGGCAGTTTTTACACCAGCCTGATGCCAATTCTGCTGATGGAGGAGATGGCACGCGCGCTGCGCCGTACGCCCGCCACCATGGTGTTTATTGGCAATCTTGGACGTGAGTTAAGCCCGGCCGCCAGCCTGACGGTGGCGGATAAACTGGCAATGATGGAAAAAGCCATCGGCAGGCGAGTGATTGATGCCGTGGTGGTCAGCCCGTCAGCAGACGTCAGCGGTGTGGAAGATCGCCTGATTGTACGTGAACCGCTGGAGGCCGCCGATATCAAGTATCGCCACGATCGCCAGCTGCTGCGGATTGCATTGGAACATGCGATTCAGGCGGTGTGACCTTGCGAAAGTCGTGCGCGTGATTGCGCTTTCTACGCAGAGAGGTATAGAACGCTGCCAGCGTAGGGGGCGCTATTCACAGGACTTAACGAAAGCTTTCGTCGGGCCGTCATTTGATGACGGCCAAAACCCTCTCGCTTCTATCAGGAGGCGGCGATAAACAACTCGCGCAGCTGGTGCAACTGGTCGCGCACACTGGCGGCCTCTTCGAACTCCAGATTCTGCGCGTGCTGCTGCATCTGCACTTCCAGCTCGTGAATTTTCTTCTGCATGGCTTGTGGCGTCAGCGCCAGATAGTTGGCCTCTTCTTCTGCCGCCACACGTGAGGCGGTTTTGCCCTTACCGCGCGTTTTCACCACGTTTTTGCCCAACTCAAGAATATCGGTGATTTTCTTGTTGAGGCCCTGCGGCACAATGCCATTCTCTTCGTTGTAACGCTGCTGCTTCTCACGACGACGTTCGGTTTCGCCCATCGCGCGTTCCATCGAAGGGGTGATCTTATCAGCGTACAGAATCGCCTTACCGTTGATGTTACGCGCCGCACGGCCAATAGTCTGGATCAGTGAGCGTTCGGAACGCAGGAAGCCCTCTTTATCCGCATCGAGGATCGCCACCAGCGACACTTCCGGCATGTCGAGACCTTCGCGCAGTAAGTTGATGCCCACCAGCACATCGAACTCACCGAGACGCAAATCACGAATGATCTCCATACGTTCAACCGTATCGATATCGGAGTGCAGATAGCGCACCTTCTCGCCGTGCTCCACCAGATATTCGGTAAGATCTTCCGCCATGCGTTTGGTCAGCGTAGTGACCAGCACACGTTCATTGATCGCCACGCGTTTGCGAATTTCTGATAGTAAGTCATCCACCTGAGTGGCGACCGGACGCACTTCCAGAATCGGATCCAGTAGCCCGGTGGGACGTACCACCTGATCAATCACTTCGTCACCGGATTTTTCCAGCTCATAGTTACCCGGCGTGGCCGAAACATAGATGGTTTGCGGTGCCAGCGCTTCAAACTCTTCAAAACGCATCGGACGGTTATCCAGCGCCGAAGGCAAGCGGAAGCCATATTCTACCAGCGTCTCTTTACGTGCGCGGTCGCCGCGATACATGCCGCCAATCTGGGGGATGGTGACGTGCGATTCGTCCACCACCAGCAATCCATCGGCGGGCAGGTAGTCAAATAAGGTCGGCGGTGGCTCGCCCGGACCGCGACCCGAGAGATAGCGCGAGTAGTTTTCAATGCCAGAGCAGTAGCCGAGTTCGTTCATCATTTCGAGATCGAACTGGGTACGCTGGCTGATGCGCTGCTCTTCCAGCAGTTTATTGTTCTCCAGCAGCACCTTGCGACGATCCACCAGCTCGACCTTGATCTCTTCCATCGCCTGCAGAATACGTTCGCGTGGCGTCACGTAGTGCGTTTTCGGATAGATGGTGAAACGCGGGATCACGGACTCAATCTGCCCGGTCAACGGATCGAACAGCGACAGACGCTCAACTTCTTCGTCAAACAGTTCGACACGCAAGCCGATGTCGTCGGATTCAGCCGGGAAGATGTCGATCACTTCGCCACGCACGCGGAAGGTGCCACGCTGGAACACCTGATCGTTGCGGGTATACTGCAGCTCCGCCAGACGGCGCAGAATGCTGCGCTGGTCGATAATCATGCCGCGCGTAAGGTGCAGCATCATTTTCAGATAGAGATCGGGATCGCCCAGGCCGTAAATCGCCGAGACCGAGGCCACCACAATCACATCACGGCGCTCCAGCATCGCTTTGGTGGCTGAGAGACGCATCTGTTCAATGTGCTCGTTGACCGCCGCATCCTTCTCAATAAAGGTGTCGGAACTCGGCACATAGGCTTCAGGCTGGTAGTAATCGTAATAAGAGACAAAAAACTCCACGGCGTTATCCGGGAAGAACTCTTTCATCTCACCGTATAACTGCGCCGCCAGCGTTTTGTTTGGTGCCATCACCATCGTCGGGCGATTGAGATCGGCAATCACGTTGGCGATGGTAAAGGTTTTACCCGATCCGGTTACCCCCAGTAGGGTTTGATGTGCGAGACCATCCTCCAGCCCCTCTTCAAGACGACGAATGGCCTCAGGCTGATCGCCTGAAGGTTTGAAATCAGAGTTGAGTTTGAAGGCTTTACTCATGGTTTTGCGGTTCCTGCAGAAGATGTCAGCGAGCAGGCTGATAATTCTACTCTGCTATGACGAATTTGCCAGAAAAAAATACTGGATATATTTACAGATATCTTGCACGATAACGGGGAAAGCACCTGTCTCGCTTCAGTGCAATTTAAGCGGCAAAAGACAAAAGCTTGTTGCGCAAGGTTATCCCCAGAGCCGTGACGCTTTTAACATTTGTCAAGAGAGCGTCATTAAATTGCAGTCCGATGACAAGGCAGAAAAATCTCAGGCTTGCTTTTAATTAACCTGCTGATTTTATTGGTAATGGTTCTAAAGTCCAGTTTCGCAGCATAATGTATGCAGGCCGCGTATTTCCTCGCTTCCACGCGGTTTTCAGTCGCTAATGCACAAGGTTATCCACAGGAATAGTGGATAACTGAATCCAGCCCCGAGCCCATCAGCTGTGTATAATTTTCCCCGCTCTTATCCTGGCGTGCGAAATATTTTTTTTTCGTTTTTTTTTCCGCCTGCCTTAAACCGCTTTAACTATCCTTTTGGCAAGTCAAGCACCATTGTTCTCGTAAAAACCATGCCTTAAGACCACTTATTTCTTCAGTGATTGCCTTATCAGTGAACAGATGCACCAGAAACGTTAAGCATTCAGCACCGTCAAAGTGCAGTCAGGTTATTACTCAGTGGGATTATTAAGTATTTCTCACCTTTTAAGCCCGCTTTCGCTGGATTCTGACTCAGAATATCCCGTTCCATTAACCTGGCCTGGTAATTGCAGTAGTTTAACGATGGAGTGACGAGTCCATACGGCTTGCCTTGCAGGCCATCAACAGCAGTGTCCACCTTAATCGTGCACGACTGTATGCCAGACGACACAGAGCGGGAGCATTCAGGCAAATAATCTGGAAGGAGTATGTCAGATGCTGAGTTTACGTTCGGTGAATCAGTTTTACGGTCACAACCATATCCTTTGGGATGTGGATCTCGATCTGCCGCCCGGCACCTGTACGGGTGTGCTGGGCAGTCCTGGCATGGGCAAAACCACGCTGGTGAACTGCATTATGGGTCGCTTGCCTATTAACAGTGGCTCAATGATCTGGCAGGAAGATGGCTCGCCACCCGAGAATTTGTTGCTGCAGCCCGCCGAACAGCGTGCGCGCATGGGGATTGGCTATGTGCCGCAAGGTCGCCATATCTTTTCGCAGATGAGCGTGGAAGATAATTTGATGATCGCGCTGATGGCCGCTCAGGACGATCGCAGCCGTGCCATTCCTGAAATGGTGTTTGATCTGTTCCCGGCACTCTATTCCTTGCGTCATCAGCGCAGTGGCGAATTGCCGATGGATCAACAGCAGCAGCTGGCACTGGCGCGAGCATTGGTGCTGCAACCTAAACTGCTGATTCTGGATGAGCCGACCGAAGGAATGTCGCCGTGGCTGGAAGAGGAGATGGGCAACCTGATCCGCCGTCTTAATCGCGATTACGGCCTGACCATTTTACTGCTGGAGCAGCATGTCTCCTTCATCCGCCGCGTGGCAGACTATTTCCTGCTGCTTCACCGTGGTCGCAATGTGGCGCAGGGTAAAGTCGCTTTGCTGGATGATGTGACGGTGAATAAGTGGCTGACAGCGACATGATGATGTGGTCGCCATCGATAAACTGCAGCCAAAATGTTGCATCACATTCTGACATTGAAGGTGCTGGTCTATGGCGGCCCTACGGACGAAATGATGTCAGGTGCGCACTGTTGCGTACCTGACATCGAATCGCCATCCATAACGATCCTACGGGCGATATGAAGTAGAGTGCGCATGAATGCGCATCTGAAACAGGCTCATGACTGCGGCAACGTTAAATACTGACCGCACTCGGCCTGTTGTGCTTCGCTGTCCAGATAGGGAATTTCACCGAGGAACGGTGCATCAATACGTTGACGCAGCGTGGCCATGTACTCGGCATGTCGTTTACCTGGCGGCTGAATATCATTGGCAATCCAACCGGCTAACCGCAACCCTCGCGCCTTCACCGCTTCCGCTGTCAGCATCGCGTGGTTAATACAACCTAGCTTCACCCCCACCACCAGAATCACCGGCAGTTGTTCCGCGTCGACCCAGTCAGCATAGGTCTGCGTCTCGGATAATGGCGTAAACCAGCCGCCCGCACCTTCAACCAATACCCATTCGGCCTGCTGCTCCAGCGCTCGCAATCCGGCTGACAGCGCAGAAAACGCAATCGGCCTGCCCTCTTCCGCGCTGACAATATGCGGTGACGTCGGCTCGACAAATGCCAGTGGATTCACCTGCTCATAGCTGAGCGCCAGGCTGCTGTAGCGCTGCAACGCTAGCGCATCGCTGTTACGCACGCCCTCTGGGGTGATCTCGCAGCCCGATGCCACGGGCTTGTATCCTGCGGTGCGTAAACCTGCTGCGCTTGCCGCCTGCAACAGTGCGCCACTGGCGACCGTTTTGCCCACTTCGGTATCCGTTCCGGTAATAAACCAGCGTGTCATTTGCTCAAAACTCCGTACATCAAGTGATAACTAAGACGATAACCCTGCGTATCCTGCGGCCAGTGCTGCTCCAGTTGCGTGAGCTGCGAGCGTGTGAGCGGCTGTGCGCCACGGCCGTCGTGCAGATGCGTAGCACCAATGCCTTTCAAAGAACGCATGGCACTCAGCGCGCTGGGGAAATGCAACGTGATAGTCTGCGGCTGGCACTGCGCCGGTAAACCTGTGAGAGCGGCAGAGAACTGCGCTGCGCTGAGAAAACGATTGGCGTGCTGACGGCCATCTAACCGAGCCCAGGCTTCATGCACTTCATGCAGGGAGCCATCGAGCAAGGTTGAGAACAGCACGCTGCCACCCGGCCGTGTGACGCGCAAAAACTGCTGCAACGCCAGGCGCAGATCGCTGCTCCACTGCACCGCCAGATTGCTCCACACGCCATCGACGCACGCATCCGGCAGCGGCAGATGATCGATATCGCCTTGCAGATAGTGCTGCGCCGAGCGCTGCTCACGCGCGGCGTCCAGCATCGCGCTGGAGAGATCCAGCGCCGTCAGTTCGCGCCCACGATCGCGCCAGTAGCGGCTGTACCAACCGGTGCCACAGCCCGCATCCAGCAGATGGGGCCCGAACCCCGCGGGTGCCAGCGCCAGTAGCGCATCGCCGCTCTGCCGTTGCAGCTCGGCATGCTGCTCGTAATGCTGTGCCGCACGGCCAAACGCTTTGGCGACCGCTAGCTTGTTAACCTGCAGCGTCATACAGCGCCTCCAGCAGACGATCAATATCGTCGTTATGATGGGCAGCAGTGAGCGTAATGCGCAGCCGCGCCGTGCCCGGCGGCACCGTCGGAGGACGAATGGCGCTAACCCAGCATCCCGCTTGTGCCAGTCGTTGTGACAACGCCAGCGCCGCGCTATTTTCGCCGACGATCAACGGCTGAATAGCACTGGCTGATGGCATCAGTTGCCAGGGCAAATCAGCGGCACCCGCCCGGAATCGCGCAATATGACTATTCAGCCGCTCACGCAGTTCATCGCCCTGCTGGATCTGGTGCAGCGCCGCCAGCAGCGCACAACACTGTGCCGGTGGCATCGCGGTGGAGTAGATCAGATGGCGTGAAAACTGTTCGACGTAATCCGCAGTAGCATCGTCACACAGCAGCGCTGCACCGCTGACGCCAAAGCCCTTGCCAAAAGTGACAATCAGCAATTCCGGCTTCACGCCCTGCTGCCAGCAACTGCCGCGCCCCTGCTCACCGTGCACGCCAATACCGTGCGCATCATCCACCAGCAGCCAGCCGTTGGCGCGGCGCGTCTCTTCAGCAAGAGCGGCGAGCGGTGCGCTGTCACCATCCATGCTGAATATGCCTTCGGTCACCACCAGCGTACCGCCTTCCGACGGGCTAGCCAGCAGTTTTGCCAGACTCTCCGGCTGGTTGTGCGCAAAGCGGCGTAATGTGGCGGGAGTGTGGCTGGCAGCATCCAGTAATGAAGCATGCGCCAGCTTATCAGCAAGAATGCGATCCTGCTTTTCAGCCAGCAGGTGGATCACCGCCTGGTTGGCGGCAAAGCCAGAGATAAACAGCAGTGCGCGTTTATAGCCCAGCCAGTCAGCCAGCTGCTCTTCTAACTGTGCATGATGACGGCTATAGCCCGTCACATGACCCGATGCGCCCGCTCCCGCTCCCGCCTCTGCCGCGCCCTGTTGCCAGGCCGCAATCACCGCCGGATGCTGGCTCAGCCCGAGATAATCATTGCTGGAGAAGTGCCGGTATGAACGCCCCTCCAGCGTTATCTCGCGCACGCTGTTGTGTTCAACCCGGCGTCGCAGACGCCAGCCATCGGCATCACGTCGCGCCGCCAGCGCCTGTTCGATGCGAGATGACCAGCCCATCACACCGCCGCGTTGTAGAACTGCTCGGTATCAGCATGCACCAGCTGCTCACTGAGCTGATACTGCTGTTCGTTATCACCGGCGGTAGTGGCGGTATGTTCTGGATTCAGGCCCAGCTTGCGGAACAGAATCAGATCTTTGTCCTCCTCCGGGTTTGGCGTGGTCAGCAGCTTGCAGCCGTAGAAAATCGAGTTAGCGCCGGCCATAAAGCACATCGCCTGCGTCTGTTCGCTCATCTGCTCACGACCCGCGGACAGGCGGACGTGTGACGATGGCATCATAATACGCGCCACGGCGATAGTGCGGATAAAGTCGAACGGCTCAACGTCATCGTTATCGGCCAGTGGCGTGCCTTTGACTTTCACCAGCATGTTGATCGGCACGCTCTCGGGCGGTGTCGGCAGGTTCGCCAATTGCACCAGCAAGCCAGCGCGGTCTTTCACGGTTTCACCCAAACCAACGATGCCGCCAGAACAGACTTTGATGCCTGCGCCGCGCACTTTATCCAGCGTATCCAGGCGTTCCTGATAGCTGCGGGTGGTGATGATGCTGCCGTAGAATTCCGGCGAGGTATCGAGGTTGTGGTTGTAGAAATCCAGCCCGGCGCTGGCCAAACGCTCCGCCTGGGTGTTATCCAGCGTGCCCAGCGTCATGCAGGTTTCCATGCCCATGGCTTTAACGCCCTGCACCATCTGCTCCAGATACGGCATGTCGCGTTCGTGCGGGTTTTTCCACGCAGCACCCATACAGAAGCGGCTTGATCCTGCCGCTTTGGCTTTACGCGCCGATTCCAGCACCGCTTCCACTTCCATCAGCCGCTCGGACTCCAGCCCGGTTTTGTAGCGCGCACTCTGCGGGCAGTATTTACAATCTTCCGGGCAGGCACCGGTTTTGATCGACAGCAGCGTACTGACCTGCACCTGACGCGGGTCAAAATGCTGACGGTGAACTTGCTGCGCTTCGAACATCAGCTCAAGGAAAGGTTTATCGAACAGAGCCTGGGCTTGTGTCAGTGTCCAGCGGTTTGCCATTGCTTACTCCAAAAAAAGGGGTTCATCCCGACGATTAACGTGGTTATACTTGTAAACTAAATCTTTTCAAAATGGTTTACAAGATCGATGTTCACCCAAGACGACCTCAACTTTGACCGCCAGCATATCTGGCATCCTTACACGTCAATGCGCGATCCCCTGCCCTGTTATCCGGTGGTCGCGGCGCACGGTTGCCAGCTCCAGCTGGCCGATGGACGTGAACTGGTTGATGGGATGTCGTCGTGGTGGGCAGCGATTCATGGCTATAACCATCCTCGTCTCAACAAGGCGCTGACGCAGCAAATGGCGCAGATGTCACACGTGATGTTTGGGGGCATTACCCATCCGTCGGCAGTGGCATTAAGCCGTCAACTGGTCGAGATGACCCCTGAAGCGCTGGAGTGCGTGTTCCTTGCCGATTCGGGGTCGATTGCCGTCGAAGTGTCGATGAAAATGGCGTTGCAGTACTGGCTGGGGCGCGGTGAAACGCGACAAAAATTCCTGACGCTGAAACGCGGCTATCACGGCGATACCTTCGCCGCCATGTCGGTGTGCGATCCGGAAAATTCGATGCACAGCCTGTGGCGTGGCTATCTGCCCGAGCATCTGTTTGCCGCTGCGCCGCAGTGCGGTTTTGATGACGAGTGGAACGATGCGGACTTCGCTGATTTCGCCCGGTTAGCCGAGACGAACCATCGCGACATTGCCGCGGTGATCCTTGAACCGATTGTGCAAGGCGCAGGCGGTATGCGTTTCTATCACCCGCGCTACCTGCAACAGGTGCGTGAGCTGTGCGACCGCTACGGTATCCTGCTGATTGCCGATGAAATCGCCACCGGCTTTGGCCGCAGCGGCAAGCTGTTTGCCTGTGAGCACGCCGGGATTACGCCAGATATTCTCTGCCTCGGTAAAGCGCTGACCGGCGGCACCATGACGCTCTCCGCCACGTTGACCACGCGCGAAGTGGCCGACACCATTAGCCGCAGTGCGGCAGGTTGCTTTATGCATGGCCCGACCTTTATGGGCAATCCGCTAGCCTGTGCGGTGGCTGTTGAAAGCCTGACAATGATCAACGAGGGACTCTGGCCTGCGCAGGTGGCGGCGATTGAACAGCAACTGCGTCGTGAGTTGTTGCCGTTGCGTGAGCATCATGCGGTGGTGGATGCACGCGTGCTGGGCGCGATTGGTGTGATTGAAACGCGTTCACCGGTCAATATGGCGGCGCTGCAGCAATTCTTTGTCGAGCGTGGCGTATGGATTAGGCCGTTCGGCAAGCTGATCTATCTGATGCCACCTTATCTGATTTCTGCCGCAGAGCTGGCGCAGTTAACCCAGGCGGTGCGCGCGGCATTGGACGTTGAGGCACATTTCCTGGCCTAAGCGAACTGGAAGTGGCGCGCGTTTTCCACCATGATGGAGAGCACACTGCACAACGGAAAAAGGAGAAGTCATGCGCGTAGTTAGCCAGGATTTTAAAGACGGCGATAAAATGCCCGAACGTCACGTTTTCAATGGGATGGGACGTCAGGGTGACAATCTGTCACCCCATCTGGCGTGGGATGAAGTGCCTGCTGGGACAAAGAGTTTTGTGGTGACCTGCTTCGATCCGGATGCCCCCACCGGTTCTGGCTGGTGGCACTGGGTCGTGGCAAATATTCCGGCTGACGTCACCGAGTTGCCGCAAGGCTCTGGTTCAGGCGTGGTCGAACTGCCTCCAGGTGCAATTCAAACCCGTACCGATTTCGGACAAACCGGCTACGGTGGTGCAGCACCACCGCAGGGTGATCCGCATCGCTATATCTTTACGGTGCACGCGATGGACACCGATAAGATTGATGTCGACGCCGGCGCGAGCGGCGCCATGGTCGGCTTTAATGTGCACTTCCATGCACTGGCAAGCGCGTCGATCACAGTTCTGTATTCTTGAAATGAGAACGGCGCCGAATGGCGCCGTTTTATCATCAATCCAGGGTGTGAATCACCACCCACATCGGACCTTGTCCTACCGCGTAGCGCGCCAGCGGTTGCAACAGACCGCGATCGGCAATCTTGTAGACTTCGATATGGTGCGACTTCTGACCTGCCGCCACCAGATACTGACCGCTGTTATCGATATTGAAGCCGCGCGGCTGAGTTTCGGTCGGCTGATAACCTTCAATCGCCAGCACTGAGCCATCTTCGCTGATGCTAAATGCAGTAAGGGTGCTGCTGGTGCGATCACAGGCGTAGAGGAAACGGCCGTCTGGCGTGATATGGATATCAGCCGCCCAGCGCGTGTCGCTGAAATCTTTTGGCATCATATCCAGACTCTGCACACGCTCAACCTGACCATGCACGTTGTTCAGTGCCCACACATCCACGGTGCTATCAAGTTCATTCACCACATAGCCGTACGCGCCATTTGGATGGAATGCCATATGGCGCGGACCCGCACCTTCAACCGTGGTGACCTGTGCTTGCTCGCGCGGTGCCAGAGTGCCATCGGCGTTAAGCTGGAACAGGCAGATACGATCCTGCTTCAGTGCTGGCACAAACAGCATTTGGTTGCTGAGATCGATATTGGCTGAATGGCAGCCATCCATGCCGCCAATCACCTGGCTTGGGGCTTGCGGCAAACCATCGCTGTCGATCGGGCTGATGCTGACGCATGCATCATTGTAAGAACCGCAGAACAGGAATTTACCCTGGCGATCGGTCGAAATATGCGTTGGGCTGCCCGGCAGTGGCGCTTCACCCGCCAGACTCAGAGAACCGTCGGCCGCAATGCGATACGCTAATACGCGAAAATTCGGACGAACACCGACATAGAGGAAATCTTTCTTCGGGCTCACCACCATCGGCTGCACCTGACCGGCCACATCCGTGACCTGCAATAACGTCAGTGCGCCATCTTCCTGCAACTGCCACGCATGGATCTGCTGGCTCTCGGGACTGGCGGTATACACGACTTGTTTCATGCGTTTTTCCTTATTCGCTGCCTGATGAAAGGGATAACTGTAGCGCGTTTCATTTTGCCGCGCTGGATTCATTTGTGCCCTGTTTTTTGTCTCAGGGCCGCTGCCGGGTGTAGACTCAATGCTTTGCTAACTCCCGGACGGAAAGTGTAATGAGCTACCGCGTAATCGCCCTTGACCTTGACGGCACCCTGCTGACCCCCACAAAAACCATTTTGCCTGAATCGATCGAAGCTTTAGCCCGCGCACAACAGGCGGGGGTCAAAGTGCTGATTGTGACCGGTCGCCACCACTGCGCCATTCATCCTTTTTATCAGGCGCTGCAGTTGGATACACCCGCAATCTGCTGTAACGGCACCTACTTGTACGATTATCAGGCGAAAAAGGTATTGGCTTCCGATCCGCTGGAAAAAAGCCAGGCGAGCCGCGTGATTGAGATGCTCGATCAGGAGAACATTCACGGCCTGCTGTATGTCGATGATGCCATGCTGTATCAGGAGCCGACAGGCCATGTGACCCGCACCCTGAACTGGGCACAATCCCTGCCGGAAGCGCAGCGTCCTCTGTTCCTGCAGGTGCCAAGCCTGGCGCAGGCGGCGCTGGATGCGCAATCCATCTGGAAGTTCGCTCTTTCGCATCCTGACACCCGTGCATTGCAGCAGTTCGCTGAACGCACTGAGGCCGAACTCGGCCTGGCGTGTGAATGGTCGTGGCACGATCAGGTGGATATCGCGCAGGCGGGCAACAGCAAAGGCAAGCGTCTGGCACAGTGGGTAGAGTGCCAGGGCTTCAGCATGCAGGATGTGCTGGCGTTCGGCGATAACTACAACGATCTCAGCATGCTGGAACAGGTCGGTTTAGGCGTGGCGATGGGCAATGCTGATGAGGCGATTAAAGCGCGCAGCAAAAAAGTGATTGGCACCAATCTGGAGCCAGGTATTGCCGAAGTGATTTATCAGGAAGTCCTGTAAGCACAGGATGTTCGCGGTGCGCATCAGGGCGCACCTTGCGAATGCTTAAGGTGCGGCCGCTGCTGCACCTCATCGTTAATAATGAGGGTCACACCGGGTGCTTTCATCCGCACATCGCACACATTTTGTCTGATCGCCCTTGATGACCCTAAGGTCAAGCCGTGATCGCCACACTCTTAATTTGCGCATACAGCCATTGATCGGGCCGGATCCCCAGCTCATCTCGCGCCCACGGCGAAATTCGCGCCCACAGCTCGCTAATGCCAATACGCAGCTTAACTTCAACCTGATCGTCAATCTCTAATAACTCGACCACCTGAGCTGGCAGGATATTGCGTACCGAGGTGTTTTGTGGCGGCTGTAAGGCCAGTGACACATCACCGGACGCGATACGAATACGCAGTGCGGTTTTCAGCGGCTGGTTAACACGGCTTACCCAGATATGCTGATCCCCCAAAGAGAGTGCCGTCATCGGGTAATCGGGATGCTGTTCCAGAACCTGCACTCTGAGCACGCTGCTGCGATCGGCTATCGGCAGCCACGGGCGCATGGCTGCACTACTCCACACCTTCTCCAGCGAGCCAAAGGCTTTGACCTTGCCGTTGTCGAGCACCAGCACGTTGTCCGCCAGTTGCAGAATTTCATCCAGGCTGTGCGAGACATAAAGAATCGGAATATCGACCTGTTTCGCCAGCTTTTGCAAATATGGCATCAATTCGCGTTTGCGTGGCAGATCCAGCGACGCCAGCGGCTCATCCATCAATAAGATGTCGGGCGCGGTAAGCAGTGCACGGCCAATCGCCACGCGCTGTTTCTCGCCGCCTGACAACGAGGCCGGAAAACGGCTCAGCAGGGGCTCGAGGCCCAGTAATGCCACCAGCGCGTTAAACTGCGGCTTCATGGCAGCTGCCATGCCATATTGCAAATTGCCGCGCACCCGATAGTGCGGAAACAGCCGAGCGTCCTGGAACACATAGCCAACGCGGCGTTTTTCCGGCGGCAGATTGACCTGCGTCGCCGAATCAAACAGCAGACGATCGTTGAGCTGAATCTGGCCGCTTTGCGGCTGTGTCAAACCGCCAATCGCGTTAATTAGCGAGGTTTTTCCCGCGCCGGACACACCGAAGATCGCCGTAATGCCGCTGCCGGGGATCTGCACGTTGACGTCCAGTTGGTGATCGCCCAGCAGCTGGGAAATATTGAGATTAAGCATCAGGCTGCCCCTAACCGCTTGCGGCCCCAGCGTGCCAGCAGCTCGGAAGCCACTAGCGATAACAGCGCCAGCGCAATGGCCACCGCACACAAGCGTGCGGCAGTGCCTTCTGCGCCGGGGGTTTCAATCAGGGTGAACATCGCCGAGGGAATGGTGCGCGTCTCGCCGGGGATATTCGAAACGAAGGTGATGGTGGCGCCAAACTCACCCAGTGAACGGGCGAAAGCGAGAACGGTACCGACAATGATACCCGGGAGCGTAAGCGGCAAGGTGATAGTGAAGAACACGCGCCAGCGACCGGCACCGAGCGTGCGTGCTGCCTGTTCCAGTTTGGTATCCACCGCTTCCAGTGCCAGACGAATCGCCCGCACCATCAAAGGAAACGCCATCACTGCTGAAGCCAACACCGCGCCCTGCCAGCTAAAGGCCAGGGTGAAACCGAACCAGTCGTAAAGCCACTCGCCGATGAATCCACGTCGGCCCAGTGCAATCAGCAACAGATATCCCACCACCACCGGTGGCAATACCAGCGGCAAATGGATAAGACTGTCGAGTAAGGTTTTACCTGGAAACCGGCAACGTGCCAGAATCCAGGCCATCATGATGCCAAACGGCAAGCTAAACAGCACCGCTACGCTGGAGACTTTTAAGCTGAGAAAAACGGCCTGCCATTCGGGATCACTGAGTATCATTTCTTCGGCGCAAATCCATACTGTTTAAACACAGCAGCGGCGTCCGGCCCCTGCAAATATTTGTAGAAGGCTTCAACCGTTGCGTTCTGATGATCTTTTACCACCGCCATCGGATATTCCACTGGCTTGTGGCTATCGTCCGGGAAGCGTCCTACCACCTGCACTTTGTCACTGGCAACCGCATCAGAACCGTACACGATGCCATACGGTGATTCATTGCGTTCAACCAGCGCCAATGCGGCACGGACGTTGTTAGCCGGTGCAAGCTGCGGCGACACCGTATCCCACGCGCCCAGCTTTTGCAGGGCTTCTTTGGCATAAATCCCTGCCGGGACATGATCCGGATCGCCCACCGCCAGACGCTCGCCTTTCAGCAAACTTTTCCAGTCAGTTTTTGCATTGATAGTCACCGCTTTTGCGCTGTCGCTTTTCGGTGCCACCAACACTAAATCATTGCCCAGCAAGGTGTAGCGGGTGTTCTCCACCACACTCTTTTTATCCACTGCGTAGTCCATCCACTGCTGGTCAGCAGAGATAAACAGATCGGCCGGTGCCCCCTGTTCGATCTGGCGCGCCAGCGTCGAGGATGAGGCGAAGGACGATACCACTTCAACGCCGCTTTTTTTCTGATATTGCGTGGCAATATCCTGCATCGCATTGGTTAACGATGCCGCAGCAAACACGGTGATCTTCTCTGCCGCCACAGCGTGACCGGCCATGGAAACAGTCAGTACGGTAACAGCAGCCCAGCGGTAATTGATTTTCAGCATTTTTTACTCCTTGTTACGTTATATATTTGATAATACAACGCAGGGACAAATGCTGTCATGAACTTAATATCGGCAGAATTGAGGGGAAGTTAAAGAAAAAACGCCCGCTGAATGCGGGCGCTTATAAAATCAGTGTTGCGAGCTGTTGGCAGGACGATCGTCGCGGCGGCCAAATTTGGAGATGACGTTGAACACTTCACCCAGGCCGTAAATCAGACCGAGCATAATGGCCATCACAATTGGCACCATGATGACAGCCACAGCCAGGCTTTTAAGCAGTTCCAGCATGGAAACCTCACGCAGAAAATAAAAAAGTGATTGTAACGGTTAGGGAAAAAAACGCACTGCCCTTTTCGTGCTTTTACTTTTGGCCTTACACTTGTCTTACTCACTTAAGGAGCTGACATGCAGGCAGAACTTTCTCTTCATATTCGTCTTCAGCAGAAGTTGTTTGCCGACCCACGCCGCATCGAACTGCTGAAACGCGTGCAGGAAACCGGCTCCATCAGCCAGGGCGCTAAGTTAGCGGGTATCAGCTACAAAAGTGCCTGGGACGCCATCAACGACATGAATCAGATGGCTGATCAAACCTTAGTCGACCGCGCCACCGGAGGCAAAGGCGGCGGCGGCGCGCAGCTGACGCGCTATGGCGAGCGTCTGATTCAGCTGTTTCACCTGATGGAGCAGATCCAGCAGAAAGCCTTTGATGCGCTGCAAAACGACAGCCTGCCGCTCGACAGTTTACTGGCGGCGATTGCGCGTTTCTCCCTGCAAACCAGTGCGCGCAATCAGCTATTTGGCACGGTGATGGCGCGCGATCACCATCAGGTGCAGCAGCACATTGAGGTTCAACTGGCCGATGGCGTCACGCGTTTGCAGGTGGCAATCACCGAACGCAGTGCCGAACGTTTGCAACTCGACAGCGGCAAAGAGGTGCTGGTGCTGATCAAAGCGCCGTGGATTCAGGTGAGCCGGGATGCGGTAAACAGCGATAATCAATTGCAGGTAACGATCAGCGCCATTGAGCCGGGTGAACAGGTCAGCGAAGTGTTGATGACACTGCCAAGCGGTGAAACCCTGTGCGCGACGGTGAATAACGCGCAGGTTCAACAGCAGAATCTGCAGCCTGGCGACAGCGTGACCGCCAGTTTTAATGCCGAACACGCCATCATCGCCACACTGCTCTGAAATCCAGGCCATGATTTGACTTCGTCTGCGTCGCTCGCTACAACTGAGTAACACGATGCATAAAACGGAATGAATCATGGCTTCATTGCAAATTTCGCAAGGAATATTTCACCTTAGCGACACCCGAGCACTGTCCCTCAACGATCTGACTGTCAACAGCGGCGAAAGCTGGGCCTTTGTCGGCGCCAACGGCAGCGGTAAATCCTCCCTGGCGCGCGCACTTTCTGGTGAACTCTCGCCGGGTAAAGGCGCGGTTACCCAGGACTTTCAGCGTCGCACGCGCCTCTCGCTGGAGCAGCTGCAAAAGCTGGTGGCGCAGGAGTGGGAACGCAACAACACCGATCTGCTGAGTGAAGGCGAAGACGATACCGGGCGCACCGCCGCACAGATCATTCAGGATGAAGTGAAAGATGAGTCGCGGTGTCAGGCGCTGGCCCAGCAGTTTGGCATCACCTATCTGCTCGATCGCCGCTTCAAATACCTCTCCACCGGCGAGACGCGCAAAACGCTGTTGTGCCAGGCGCTGATGGCGCAGCCCGATTTATTGATTCTCGATGAACCTTTCGATGGGTTAGATGTTGCCTCACGCGCCAGCCTGGCGGAGACGCTGAGCGATCTGCACCAGCATGGCTTTACCGTGGTGCTGGTGCTCAACCGCTTTGACGATATTCCTAACTTTGTGCAACAGGTCGGTGTGCTGGCCGAGTGCACCCTGACCCACGTGGGCAAACGCCAGGCGATACTGGCAGAAGCACTGGTGGCGCAACTGGCACACAGTGAGAAACTCGACGGCATGGCGTTGCCAGAAGCGGATGCACCGGATCAGTTACCACAACTGGCGGAAGATGCGCCGCGTGTTGTTCTGCGTAATGGTGTGGTGTCGTATAACGATAAAGCGGTGATCGATGGGCTGAGCTGGCAGGTGAATCCCGGCGAGCACTGGCAAATTGTGGGGCCCAACGGCGCGGGTAAATCCACTCTGTTGAGTCTGGTGACCGGCGATCATCCGCAAGGCTACAGCAACGACTTAACCCTGTTTGGTATCCGTCGCGGCAGCGGTGAAACCATTTGGGACATCAAACAGCACATTGGTTACGTCAGCAGCAGTTTGCATCTCGATTATCGTGTCAGCTGCAACGTGCGCACCGTGGTGCTCTCGGGCTTTTTCGATTCGATCGGCTTGTATCAACCCGCTTCGGATCGGCAGAAAGCGCTGGCGCGCCAGTGGCTGGCCTTATTGGGCATGGACAATCATCTGGCCGATGCGCCGTTCCACGGTTTGTCATGGGGCCAGCAGCGCCTGGTGCTGATTGCGCGTGCGCTGGTCAAACATCCTACCCTGCTCATTCTGGATGAGCCGCTGCAGGGGCTCGATCCAATTAACCGCCAGCTGGTGCGCCGCTTTGTTGATGTGCTGATTGGTGAAGGACGAACGCAGTTGCTGTTTGTCTCACACCACGCTGAAGATGCGCCGCAGTGTATTACTCATCGCCTGAGCTTTGTGAAGCAGGATGAAGGATACGGATTCCAGCAGGATGATTTGCGCTAACCTCGTCGTCATCAACCCCGCCCCTGCATCGTAGGGGCATATTTATGCTTCAATCCGGCCTTCTGCTAAACCCTTTATATTGTCGCGTGCGCATTGATATGCACCTCATTGAATAGCCGATGTAACCGCTACCATTTACCCGCCTGGTATTTCAGCAAACTCACCGCATAACCCCACAAAATGAGAATCGTCACCTTGTGTAAACGATACCATTTATCCAGACTGGATCACGCTTTGGGGCCCGCCTTTGTGCTACCTTGATCGCAGTGATTTTGATCCGTTTGCCGTTTACCAGGACTCGTTATGGAAAAATTTAATCCGGTTGATCATCCGCATCGCCGTTATAACCCATTGATCGATCAGTGGGTGTTGGTCTCGCCGCATCGCGCTAAGCGTCCGTGGCAGGGTGCACAGGAAACGCCTGCGCTGGAACAACTGCCTGCGCATGATCCTGACTGCTTCCTGTGTGCTGGTAATACCCGCATCACCGGGGATAAAAACCCGGATTACCAAACCACCTATGTTTTCACCAACGACTTTGCCGCACTGATGACTGACACGCCCGATGCGCCGCAAAGCGACGATCTGCTGATGCGCTGTGAGAGCGCACGCGGCACCAGCCGGGTTATTTGCTTCTCACCTGACCACAGTAAAACGCTGCCGGAACTGCCGCTCAGTGGACTGGAAGATATTGTGCGCACCTGGCAAGAGCAGACCGCCGATCTCGGTCAGCACTATCCATGGGTGCAGGTGTTTGAGAACAAAGGCGCAGCGATGGGCTGCTCAAATCCCCATCCGCACGGCCAGATCTGGGCTAACAGTTTTCTGCCCAATGAAGCGCAAAAAGAAGATGATAATCAGCGCCGCTACTTTGACGAAAAAGGTTCGCCGATGCTGGTGGATTACGCCGCACGCGAACTGAAAGACGGTAGTCGTACCGTGGTGGAGACCGAACACTGGCTGGCCGTGGTGCCGTGGTGGGCCGCGTGGCCATTTGAAACCCTGCTGCTGCCGAAAGCCCATATCAAACGCATTACCGATCTCACCCCGGCGCAGCGCAGCGATCTGGCGCTGGCGCTTAAGCAGCTCACCAGCCGCTACGACAACCTGTTCCAGTGCTCCTTTCCCTACTCGATGGGCTGGCACGGCGCGCCGTTTAACGGCGAAGCCAACGATCACTGGCAGTTGCATGCCCACTTCTATCCACCGCTGCTGCGTTCGGCCACGGTACGTAAATTTATGGTTGGCTACGAAATGCTGGCCGAAACCCAACGTGATTTAACGGCGGAACAGGCAGCAGAACGTCTGCGTTCTGTCAGCGATATCCATTTCCGCGAGGCGCAATAAATGTCATTAAAGTCCACTACTCAACAGGTTTTCGCTGACACCTTTGGCTATCAACCGACGCACAGCATTCAGGCGCCAGGCCGCGTGAATCTGATTGGTGAGCACACCGATTACAACGACGGCTTCGTGCTGCCGTGCGCCATTGATTACCAGACGGTGATTGCCTGCGCCAAACGTGACGACCGCCAGGTGCGCGTGGTCGCGGTTGATTATGACAATCAACAAGACAGCTTCTCGCTGGATGCGCCGATTGAAGCGTTAAAAGAGCCGATGTGGGCCAACTACGTACGCGGTGTGGTGAAACACCTGCAGCAGCGTGATGCCAGCTTTGGCGGTGCCGATCTGGTGATCAGCGGCAACGTGCCACAGGGTGCGGGTCTGAGTTCATCGGCGTCACTGGAAGTGGCGGTCGGCACCGTGTTCCAGCAGCTCTATCAGCTGAAGCTGGACGGCGCTGCGATTGCGGTTAACGGTCAGGAAGCGGAAAACCAGTTCGTTGGTTGCAACTGCGGCATCATGGACCAGCTGATTTCTGCGCTGGGTCAGCCCGATCACGCCATGCTGCTGGACTGCCGCACACTCGGCACACGCGCCGTCTCGATGCCGGAGGATGTCGCGGTGGTGATCATCAACTCCAACTTCCGCCGCAGCCTGGTGGGCAGCGAGTACAACACCCGCCGTGAGCAGTGCGAAACCGGTGCACGCTTCTTCAACAAACCGGCGCTGCGCGATGTCACGCTGGAAGAGTTTGCCGCGTCGGAATCGCAGCTGGATGCGCTGGTGGCAAAACGTGTGCGCCATGTCATCACCGAAAATGCCCGTACGCTGGAAGCCGCCGATGCGCTGAGCAGTGGCGATCTGAAGCGCATGGGTGAACTGATGGCCGAATCCCACGCCTCAATGCGTGATGATTTTGAAATCACCGTTCCGCCTATCGATCAGCTGGTGGAGATTGTCAAGGCAGAGCTCGGTCCGCGTGGCGGCGTTCGTATGACCGGCGGCGGCTTTGGCGGCTGCATCGTGGCACTGATGCCAACCGAACTGGTGGATCAAGTGAAAGCCGCGGTTGCCGAAAAATACGAAGCGCAGACCGGCATCAAAGAAACCTTCTACGTGTGCAAAGCGTCAGCAGGAGCAGGCCAATGGTAAGCGACGTCAACTCTCATGCGCCAGACGGGCAACCGTGGCGCATGACCGTGCTGCGCAATCGCAACGGCATGGTGGTCACTTTTATGGATTGGGGCGCGACCTGGCTCTCCGCGCGCGTGCCGATGCAGGATGGCAGCGTGCGTGAAGCGCTGCTGGGCTGCGCCACACCATCGGACTATCTGCATCAGGATGCTTACCTTGGCGCGACGGTGGGCCGCTACGCCAACCGCATCGCTTCGGCTGAGCTTAAGCCGCTAAATCTGCTGCTGGCCGCTAATCAGGGTGCGCATCAACTGCACGGCGGACCGGAAGGCTTCGATAAGCGCCGCTGGCAAATTGTCAGCCAGAGCGAGACCGAAGTGCACTATCGTATCGATTCACCCGATGGCGATCAGGGTTTCCCTGGCAACCTGATTGCCGAAGTGATTTACCATCTTGACGATGATAACTGCCTGTCGATCACCTATGACGCGCAGACCGACAAGCCCTGCCCGGTGAACCTCACCAACCATGCTTACTTCAATCTTGACGCGCATCATGGCGATGCACGCCAGCATCGCTTACAACTGCACGCGGATCGTTACTTACCGGTCGATAGCGAAGGCATCCCTAACGCGCCACTGAAAGCCGTGGCCGGCACCAGCTTCGATTTCAATCAACCGAAGTGTGTGATGGATGACTTCCTCGCCGATGACGATCAAAAAACGGTGAAAGGCTATGACCACGCGTTTCTGCTCAGCACCGCTGGCGACAGCACTCAGCCCGCCGCCGAACTGTGGTCGGCCGATGGCAAGCTGGCGCTGACCGTGTTTACCGCAGCACCGGCGCTGCAGTTCTACTCCGGCAACTATCTGGATGGAACACGCGCCCGTGAACAGGGCAGCTATACTGCTTTCCAGGGCATCGCGTTGGAGAGTGAATTTTTACCGGATTCGCCCAACCATACCGAGTGGCCGCAGCCTGATTGCTGGCTGCAACCCGGCGATCGCTGGCAGTCTGTGACGCGTTATCGCTTCACCCCGCAGTAAGCCAGCGGATGAAAAACGCGCACTGCGTTAGCGACAGGCTTACGCCGTGCGATGTTTTCCGCTATGGTATGGCGCTATCAGTGTGCCGCTTTTCAGGTGGCCGCAGCCGGTTTCTATAATCATCGAAACATCAAGCATTAAGGAGTTAAGCTATGGCCGTAACTAAGCTGGTTCTGGTGCGACACGGCGAAAGCCAGTGGAACCAGGAAAACCGCTTCACCGGATGGTATGACGTGGATCTGTCAGACAAAGGTCGCACCGAAGCCAAAGCAGCCGGTCAGCTGCTGAAGAAAGAAGGTTTCGTGTTTGATTTCGCTTATACCTCCGTGCTGAAACGCGCCATCCACACCCTGTGGAACGTGCTGGATGAGCTGGATCAGGCGTGGCTGCCGGTTGAGAAAACCTGGCGTCTGAACGAGCGTCACTACGGTGCGCTGCAGGGTCTGGATAAAGCTGAAACCGCCGCCAAATACGGCGACGATCAGGTAAAACAGTGGCGTCGTGGCTTTGCCATCACTCCACCAGAACTGGATCGTGCGGATGAGCGTTTCCCGGGCCACGACCCACGTTACGCATCACTGACCGACGCACAGCTGCCAACCACCGAGAGCCTGGCACTGACCATCGAACGTGTTATTCCTTACTGGAATGAAAGCATTCTGCCGCGCATTAAAAGCGGTGAGAAAGTGATCATTGCAGCACACGGTAACTCACTGCGTGCGTTGGTAAAATACCTCGATAACCTGAGCGAAGATGAAATCCTCGAACTGAACATCCCAACTGGCGTGCCGTTGGTGTATGAGTTCGATGAGAACTTCAAACCGCTGAAGCGTTACTACCTGGGTGATGCCGACGAGATTGCTGCGAAAGCTGCAGCCGTGGCTAACCAGGGTAAAGCCAAGTAATTCCCGGCTTATAAACAAAAAGGCCAGACACGAGTCTGGCCTTTTTTATTGCGCGCTAAGCGATTAGCCACGGCGTTGTTTGATCGCCTGCGCCAGTTGACGCAAGGCTTTCTCGGTGTCTTCCCAGCCGATGCAGGCATCGGTGACGCTCTGGCCGTAAACCAGCTCTTTACCGCTGTCGAGGCTCTGATTCCCTTCCACCAGATGGCTCTCGATCATCACGCCAGTAATCGCCTGCTCACCGCCCGCGATCTGCTGCGCCACATCATCAGCGACCACCATCTGACGCTGGAACTGCTTGCTGCTGTTGGCATGGCTAAAGTCGATCATCACCTGCGGACGCAAGCCCGCTTTCTCCAGACCGGTTTTCACTGCTGCCACGTGTTCTGCGCTGTAGTTCGGCTCTTTGCCGCCGCGCAGAATGATATGGCAATCTTCGTTACCGCTGGTTTCGACAATCGCCGAATGACCGAATTTGGTGACGGAGAGGAAGCAATGCGGCGCGCTGGCGGCACCAATCGCGTCGATGGCCACTTTGATGGTGCCATCGGTGCCGTTTTTGAAGCCGACCGGGCAAGATAAACCGGAAGAGAGTTCACGATGCACCTGGGATTCGGTGGTACGCGCACCAATCGCGCCCCAGCTCATCAAATCCGCCATGTACTGCGGGGTGATCATATCCAGGAATTCACCTGCCGCTGGCAGACCAATGTCGTTGATGTCCACCAGCAGCTTACGCGCCAGACGCAGGCCATCGTTGATCTGGAAGCTGCCATCCATAAAAGGATCGTTGATCAGCCCTTTCCAGCCCACCGTGGTACGCGGTTTTTCGAAATAAACACGCATGACCACTTCCAGCTCGCCTTTCAACTCGTCACGCAGCGTCAGCAGACGGCCCGCATACTCTTTAGCGGCTTCGGTATCGTGGATTGAGCAAGGACCGATCACCACCAGCAGACGATCGTCCTGACCGTGCAGAATGCGGTGAATCGCCTGACGTGCCTGAGCAACGGTTTCAGCGGCTTTATCGGTAGCGGGGAATTTTTCGAGCAAAGCAACAGGCGGTAATAATTCTTTGATTTCTCTGATGCGTAAATCGTCGTTCTGATAATCCATACATAATTCCATTCAAATTTCTGGCCCCGCGTTCGCCGGGCGCAACCCGTTAAATGTATCCCTTCAGGCTGCGGGTGTAAATTCCACGCTCGCGTAAATGCTTTTGTGAAATTTGCATTTATCCGTCCATGAACTAAGCTTTTTAAACGTAAGCACTGAGGAATGAGGTTCTTGCGATATTTAATTTTTAAGCGAAGCGTTAACGATGGAATTATATTCCGTCACGGTACGTTATTTTCGTCACTCAGCACCCGTGGTGTTTGACGGCAACTCTCCATCGATTAAAGGAGCATAATGATGAATAAGTTTGCAATTATCTTTCTGACGGCAGCGATGACCTTGGGTAGCGGCGCGGCAATGGCTGCAGACAGTAATAACGGTGACGCGAATGCCTCAGCAGAAGCTGGCGCGGCGGCAGGCGGCGCGAAACAGAATCTGCCACCCAATAATGTGGACAATAGCAAAATTAATAATGGCAGCATGAACACCAACAGCGCAGCGACATCTGGCACCAGCACTGGCAATATGTCAGCTGAGCAAATGCACAAAAATTCTATGTGCAAAGACGGTAAATGTCCGGATATGAATAAAAAGGTCGATACCAAAAAAGGTGGCGGCCATGTGAAACACAAAACGGACGGCACGACCCAATAACGGGTTATCCGATCACATAAAGGGAGAGCGCTGGCTCTCCCTTTCTATTTCCGTGCAGGCTTTTCCGCTATGCTGAAGCCATGAAATTCAGAGGAACTGTTTCATGGCTTCACTGCTGCTTATTGATGATCATCCTTTAGTCGAAGTCGCGCTGGAAGCGGCCTGTATTCACTCCCCTATCCCGGTTAAACTGCACGCCGCCGCGACCGAAGCTGAGGCGCGCCAGCTTTTACAGCAGCATCAATTTGATCTTATTGTGCTCGATATCGGCCTGCCGGACAGCGATGGCCTCGAACTGTTGCGCCGTCTGCGCGCCCGCGATCCAAATTGCCCGGTGTTGATCTATTCCGCACAGCAGAGCCGCCACACTTTGCTGAGTGCCGTGTCGCTCGGTGCGGCGGGCTATGTGGTAAAAAGCCAGAGTATGGCGCAATTGCTGAGTGCGATTCTGGCGGTGCTTGGCGGTCAGCAAGCGTTTCCACCGCTGCCCGAGCGTATCGAGCTGCCGCTCACCGAGAAAGAGCAGCAAATCGTCGCACTGCTGGTGCGCGGGCTGTCTAATTTGCAGATTGGTGAACAGTTGCATATCAGCAATAAAACCGTCAGCACCCACAAGAAAAACATTCTGGAGAAAACCGGCGTGCAGTCGGTGGTGGAGCTGGCCGAACTGTGGAAAGCCCAACAGTGAAAGTCATCTTGTGGCTGTGTCTGCTGTTGATCAGCTTAACGGCTCGCGCCGACTTACAGCCCGCCAGCAGCGTGATGCTCCCCGCCATGATGCCAGCACCGCATGTCGAGCCATGGCCGCAACCCACCTTACGCGTTGCCGTGCCGGCGCAAAACAGCGCGCCCTGGGCAATGCGCATTGGCGATCGTATCTGGGGAATTGATGCCGATTACCTCAGTGCACTGAGCCAACTCACTGGCACGCGCTTTAGCCTGCAAAGTTACGCCGATCGTTCGCAGCAGCTGGCGGCACTGGAGCGCGGTGACGTCGATTTCGTGTTGAGCAACGAACATGCGCAGCTGCCGGAAAACATCCTGGTCAGCGACAGCTGGGTTAACAGCCCGATCCGCATTTACCGCAATCGTAATAATCAACGCGCGGTGATGTTCAACAGTGAAAATGCCCAGCTCACCATCGCGCAAGCCACACTGGCGCAACTGCCCGATGCCTTTGTGCAAAACCATCGCTGGCACAGCCTGCCGGGCGATTTGCAGGCACTGTATGCGCTGCTCAATCAGCAGAGTGATTATCTGGTGGCGGATGAAACCAGCGCCGGCTTTCTGCTGAGTCAACTGCAGCAAGGACAGATTTACCAGATCACCGCCGATCCCGGCGCCGGTGAACTGTCACTACGGGCGCTGGCGCGCGATCCCACACTGATTCACTGGCTCAATACTCAGCTGCGCCTGCTGCCCGCGGAGTTCAGTAATCGCGTGCAACAGCGCTGGAGCCCGCCTTTGCTGCGTTATCAGGATACGCAAACGCTGATGCTGTCGGCTGCCGAGAAGCAGTGGCTGGCCGCACACAATGAGATTCCTTATGCCGCAGAAGTGGATAACGCCCCCTGGAGCTATCGCGATGGCAACGGCAATGCGCGCGGTTTTGGCATTGATCTGCTTAATGCGTTAAGCCAAAGCACCGGATTGCGCTTTACGCCGCGCTGGGTGAGCAATCCCCAACAGGCGCAGACGCTAATGCAACAACATCAGGTGATGCTCAATCTGTTACAGCCTTTGAACGGCGATGATGCCAACAACAATACACTGCCGGTATGGCGTGCAATTTGGGGGATCTACACGCTAAACACGCAGCAGCCGATGAGTTGGCCCTCTCTGCAAAAGCAGCGTGTGGGCGTACTGCGAGCCGACCTGGCGCAACGCTTGCTGCCTGAGGATATTACGCCTCAACTGTTCGATGACCGTGCGCAACTCTGGCAAGCCCTGAACAGCGGTCAGATTGATGCACTGGTGGATAATGTACTGTCTGCACGCTGGCGCATGGCCAGCCACGCGGATAATCGTGTCCATTTAGCCTTTGCCGCCAGCGATGTTGCCTGGCCGCTGGCGCCTCAGGTGAGCCAGGATCAGCCGCAACTCCAGGGGGTGCTGGATCATGCACTGCAGCAAATCCCAGCGGATACGCTCAATCAGATGCGCATTAACTGGTCTCAGCCGCCCCAGCCAGGCACCACTATGGCGATGCGCAATGTGCCGCTGATGATTTTGATGGCGGCCGGGATGATCATTTTGCTGCTGTTGGTGCTGCTGCTGCGCCGCTACCTGCAACAGCGGCGCGATCGCCTGCAGCGTGAACAAGCAGAGCGCGCTAACGCCGCCAAAAGTCAGTTTCTGGCCACCGCCAGCCACGAATTGCGCACGCCAATGCAGGCGATTCTCGGCCTGCTGGAACTCGAACAGCAGCAGCATCCTAGCGAGCGTTTGACACTGATGCACAGCAGTGCGCGCTCGCTGATGGCGCTGCTGAACGATCTGCAAGACCATGCACGCATTGAGAATCAGAGTTTTCGCCTGGCACCGCATCCGCTCCATCTGGCAGATTGGCTGCAGCAACAGCTGCAGTTCTATCACCCTTTGATGCGCGAATCCGGTCCGATATTGTTGGTTGAGGCGCTCACGCCCTTGCCGACGCGCGTGATGCTGGATGGTGATCGCCTGCAGCAGGTGGTGAACAATCTGGTGGCCAACGCGCTGAAATTCACGCGCCAGGGTGAAGTCAGGCTGTCGCTCGCCGTCACCGATCAGATTCAGTTAACGGTCGCCGACAGCGGCAGCGGTATTCCACTCAGCGAACAAGCGCAGCTGTTTGAACCCTGGTATCAGGCACCGTCGGGCAAAAGCCACGCCGTGCAGGGTAGCGGCCTGGGGTTGTTTATCTGTCGTGAGATCGTGCAACGTATGGGCGGTCAGTTAACGCTAACCTCTGAACCGGACAAAGGCACTACGGTGGAGGTGCGATTACCGCTCGATATCTGTGAAGATACGCCCGCCGAGCGCCCTGCTGACTGGCCACGCTATCCGCATCTGCGGGTGGCGATTGTTGATGACCATCCCACCAATCTGTTGGTCTTGCAGCAACAACTGGCCCGATTCGCTATTACGGCAATGGTGTTTGAGGAGGGGCGCAGCCTGTTGCGCGCCGATGCGCTTCAGCCGTTTGATGTGCTGTTGATTGACCAGATGATGCCACGCCCGGATGGATTAACACTGCTGCGCATCTTACGCCGCCGCCAGCAGCGACGCAGCAAACCAGCACTGCGCGTACTCTGCTCCGCCGATGTGCAACTATTGAAGGTAGCCTTGCAGGAGGACGAGGCGCTGTTATTGAAACCGATTGTGCTGGATGATCTCGCAGCTCTGCTGGCACGCACGGTGCGCGATCCTCTCCGACAGCTGCCCGACAGTTTAATGATTCTGGCCCAGCACAATGAGGCCTTTATCCCGCGCATTTGCCAGACACTGCAACGCACGCTGCAGCAGGATCGCGATGCGCTACTGGCGGCCAGCGTCGAGCATGACTGGCCCGCTGTCGAGCGTGCCGCCCATCGCATGAAAGGCAGCTGGCTGTTGCTCGGCATGGATGAGATGGCCGAACGTTGTCAGCAGCTCACCGATCAGGCAAAACAGCAGCGTCTGGACGATGATGCGCTCAATTTACTGATATCATTAACGAACAGGTTACTGGAACAACTGGAAAGTTATGGCACACACTCATTCTCACGGCGCGCATAACGGCAATCGTACGCGTCTGGCGGCGGCGTTTGGCGTCACCGCGCTGTTTATGATTGCCGAAGTGATTGGTGGCGTGGTATCGGGTTCGCTGGCGCTGCTGGCGGATGCCGGACATATGCTCACTGACGCCGCCGCGCTGTTGATGGCGCTGCTGGCCGTGCAGTTTGCTCAGCGCAAACCCAGCGCCCGCCACACCTTTGGCTTACTGCGCCTCACCACACTTGCCGCCTTTGTGAATGCCATCGCGCTGCTGGTGATTACGGCACTGATTGTCTGGGAAGCGCTGCGCCGTTTCTATCAACCTCAGCCGGTGGCTGGCGGATTAATGCTGGGGATTGCGATTGCCGGTTTGCTGGCTAATCTGCTCTCTTTCTGGCTGTTACATCGTGGCAGTGAAGAAAAAAATCTCAACGTACGTGCGGCGGCGCTGCATGTGCTGGGCGATCTGCTCGGCTCCGTTGGCGCGATTGTTGCCGCTATCATTATCATGCTGACCGGCTGGACACCGATCGACCCGATCCTCTCACTGCTGGTTTCGCTATTGGTGGTACGCAGTGCCTGGTCGTTGCTGCGGGAAAGTCTGCATGAGCTGCTGGAAGGCGCGCCGAGCGGGATTAACGTGGATAAACTGGCACGCGAGCTGACACGCAACATCGCGGAAGTGCGCAATGTGCATCATGTGCATGTGTGGCAGGTGGGAGAGAAGCCGGTGCTGACATTACATGTGCAGGTGATCCCACCTTACGATCATGACGGGCTGCTGGTGCGTATTCATCAGTATCTGCACAAGCACTATCAGATTGCGCATGCCACGGTGCAGATGGAGTACCAGCCTTGTACCGGTCATGATTGCGAACTCTGCGCGGAGCAGAGCTCGCATCATCACTCACATGAACATCTCACGCTGGATGGTCACGCCCATCACCATCACTGATTCGACAGCGCGCGCGACCCGTGTTCGCGCGCACTTTGCATCCACAAGCGGGAACCGTTAAGCGCGATCAACGTCAGAATCGCGTATTCCAGCGACATCGCATACACGCCCTGACGGGCAAAAATCATCACGCTAATCACGTTGATCACCACCCACAGTAGCCAGTTCTCGACGTATTTACGCGTCATCAGAATCATCGCCACAATCGACAGCACCATCATGCAAGAATCCCAGAACGGGAAGGCATCCGGCTGCAGTTGCGGCATCACCACGTTCAGGCCCAGACTCTGCATAATGCCGACGGCGGTTTGAGTCAGAAACGCAAACACCGGATCGATATACAGCGTCATCAGCGCAATGGCGATGACGCACGCCGCACCCCAGCCGAGAGCTTTCGGCAACGGCAGCCAGCGAATCTTCAGTGCGGCTTCATTGGCGGTGTTTTGTCGACTCCACGCGTACCAGCCGTAAACATTGGCGACAAAGAAGAACAGCTGCAGCAGTAAGCTGGCATACAGCTGAATCTGGAAGAAGATCACCGCAAACAAGGTGACGTTAATCAGCCCGAAGAAGTAGTTGATGATCTTTTCCTGGCTGGCGAGCCAGATACACAGCAGACCCGCAAGGGTGCCCACCGCCTCGATCCATGACAGGTCGTAGCCACCCACGCCAATAGGAATGTGAACCAAAATATTTTGTGTGCTGAAGAAGTCCATGATCTGCACCTGTATGAAAGCCGCCTTACGCGTTCCCTTTCACCTTGAGTTTGAGTTGTGCTGCAAAGTCTAGCATGCGGTTAAGCGGTATCAATGCGGCTTCGCGCAGCGCATCATCGACATGGATTTCATGCTCGCTGCCGCCGTGCTCCAGTCCTTCGGCAATGGCTTTCAGGCCATTCATCGCCATCCACGGACAGTGCGCGCAGCTGCGACAGGTCGCGCCCTCACCTGCCGTCGGCGCTTCCAGCAGTTCTTTGTCCGGCACCGCCTGCTGCATCTTGTAGAAGATGCCGCGATCGGTAGCGACGATCATTTGCGGATGCGGCAGGTTTTTCGCCGCCTGAATCAGCTGGCTGGTGGAGCCGACAGCATCCGCCAGATCGACGATCGCCTGTGGGGATTCCGGATGTACGAGGATCGCTGCCTCCGGATAGAGCGTTTTCATGCGCTGCAGGGCCTGAGTTTTGAACTCGTCATGCACGATGCACGCGCCCTGCCAGCACAGCACGTCCGCTTTGGTCTGTTGGGTGACGTAACGGCCCAGATGGCGATCCGGTGCCCAGATAATTTTCTCACCGAGACTGTCGAGATGTTCAATCAGCTCCACCGCAATACTGGAGGTGACAACCCAATCCGCGCGCGCTTTCACCGCGGCTGAGGTGTTGGCGTACACCACCACCGTGCGGTCCGGATGTTCATCACAGAAGCGATTGAACTCCTCAATGGGGCAGCCGAGATCGAGTGAACACTCTGCATGCAGCGTCGGCATCAACACGGTTTTTTCCGGGCTGAGAATTTTGGCGGTTTCGCCCATAAAACGCACGCCCGCCACCAGCAGCGTTTTTGCCGGATGGGTGCTGCCGAAGCGCGCCATTTCCAGTGAGTCCGAGACGCAGCCGCCGGTCTCTTCCGCCAGCGCCTGAATTTCAGGATCGGTGTAGTAATGCGCGACCAGCACCGCATCACGCTCTTTTAATAAGCGTTTGATTTCAGAGATGTAGTGGGATTTTTCATCCTGGCTGAGACGCGCCGGTTTCGGCGGAAAGGGATAAATCGCGCTTTCAGGATCGAACATCAGACTCATGACACGGCTCTCGTTTTCTCAATTTAACAAAATCGCCTGTTACAGCGATGATGCGGCATCAAAACCGCTATCGTGTTTTATATGCTAAACACGATAGCGGAATTGCGCGAGAGTGTCGTCTCTTTTTTATCCGGTTTACAAGCCACCTAACGATTTCTGCGGGTTTTCCAGTTCCAGCAAGAAAGCTTTGACCGCCAGACCGCCCGCGAAGCCGGTGAGCTTACCGTTGCTGCCAATCACCCGATGGCAGGGCGCCATGATCGACAGAGGATTTTTACCGTTAGCTGCGCCCACTGCACGCATGGCTTTCGGGTTGCCGATCTGTTCCGCGATTTGCTGATAGCTACGGGTTTCACCAAACGGAATGGTGAGCAGCGCTTGCCAGACTTTTTTCTGGAATTCAGTGCCGACCGTGTCGTAAGGCATGTCGAATTGCTGACGCTCTCCGGCGAAGTATTCACGCAGCTGGCGCTCGGCCTCACACAGGATCGGATGCTGATCGTTGCGGCTGATGGGCTTCAGTGGCACGCGTTGCGAGCCTTCGTTTTCCCACAGAATCGCTGATAACCCGTTATCGGTCGCAATCAACGTCAGCTCACCAACTGGCGTGGGAATGATTTTGGCATGATACATAAGGCACCTCCGGCATAAATCAGTGTGTCATTATCGCACTTCTGCCGCGATAAACTGGCTGTTTTCGGTCATGAGCATAAACTGGTTAGCTGTCCGAAAGCAGCGAGTTTTGCTTTGCCACTTGCGCGACGATACCCAAAATAATGCAAGGCGCAAGAAGGCGGCAAACGAGAGACTCATCGAACAGTCGATTTGAACCGCGCTGGCCCGCAGGGGAACCTCTTTTAGGAGGTCCATCATCCCGATGACTTTATCAAGTACGTGATTCGGATGATCGAGAGCAGCCAGCGCTTCTGCGCTTTAAAGTAGGAAAGGTATAGCCGGTTTATTAGCTGGAGACGATGATGTTTGATCCCGAGATTGCATACCAGGCGCTGACCTCGCGCGACAGTCGCTTCGACGGCGTGTTCTTTGTCGGCGTGACCTCAACCGGCATTTACTGTCGGCCCATTTGCCCGGTGAAAGCGCCGATGCAGAAGAACTGCCTGTTTTTTGGCAGCGCTGAAGCCGCCGAAAAAGCACATTTCAGACCCTGCCTGCGCTGCCGTCCTGAGTTAGCGCCGGGCTTCGCACCGGTCGATAGTCATCATCGCATCGCTGACCGGTTGATTCGTCGCATCGAAGAGGGCCTGCTGGAAGAGCAAGAGACACTGGCCGACATCGCCGGCGAGTTTGACCTGAGTGAGCGCCAGCTTCGCCGCGTGATCCAGCAGGAGTTGGGCGTGTCACCATTGGAGCTGCGCCAAACGCGGCGCATGCTGCTGGCGAAGCAACTTCTGACTGAGACTTCTTTACCCGTCACCGAAATCGCCTACGCCAGCGGCTTTCGCAGTTTGCGCCGCTTTAATGATGTATTTCAGGCTCGTTACCGTATGACGCCTTCGCGCCTGCGCAAACAGAGTCAACCAGAGAGCATGACCACGGTGCAGGAGAGCGCAGAGCTGCGGCTGAGTTATCGCCCACCTTACGACTGGGATGCCATTCTGGATTTTCTTCAGCAGCGTGTGATGAAAGAGGCCGAGTGGGTCAGTGGAGGCGCTTATCATCGCACCGTGGCGCTGGGGAACTGTCGGGGCTGGGTGCGTGTCTGCCATTTGCCGGAGAAGCAGGCACTCAAGGTGCAGTTCACTACCACCTTAACGCCGGTTTTGCCTGCCCTGCTGCGTCGCCTGCGCGACCTGTTTGATCTCGATGCCCAACCACAGCGCATCAGCGAGCAGCTAAGCCAGGATCCGTTGTTAGCTGAGAGTCTGGCACGTTATCCTGGGTTACGCGTTCCTGGGGCGTTTGACGGCTTTGAGTTGGGGGTACGCGCAATTCTTGGTCAGCAGGTGACGGTGAAAGCGGCCACCACGCTAAGCAGTCGTGTGGCGCAGCGGTTTGGCGAGCCATTAGTGACACCATGGCCGGAACTTTCTCGCCTGCCTCCGACGGCGGAATCCCTCGCTACCGCAACCATTGATGATATTGCCAGTCTCGGTATTGTGAGCGCTCGCTCGCAGGCGATTCAGGCGCTGGCACAGGCGTGTGCCTCCGGTGCGCTGCGCTTTAATGGCGCGGTGAATCCTGACGTGGTTCAGCAGCAGCTGCTGGCATTGAAAGGCGTAGGGCCATGGACGGCGAGTTATATTGCCATGCGCGCCCTGCGCTGGCCGGATGCGTTCCCTAAAGAGGATATTGCGATTCGTAATAACCTCGGTGGGGTGAGTGCCAAAGTGGCAGAGCAGTTATCGCAGGTTTGGCGCCCATGGCGTAGCTATGCGGTGCTGCATATCTGGAAGAGTTTGACGCCTGAGAAATCGGCTGAGAAAGAGAAAAAGGCATGACTGGGCCTTCTTTTCGGCAATGGGATCATCGCTTGTACACTCCAGTCGCCTGCAAAACAACGACAGTGCGTTCCAGTCGGCAATAAGGGGCGGTTACGTAAAGACGCCGTGAATACATCCCTGTAGGCTCTGGTGGCGCATCCCTGCGCCACAAGCTTTACTCCACCGCCCCTTATTGCCGCCTTCATGGCACATCTCTGCGGTTTTTTAAAAGCATTAACCAAAGCCAAACAAGTCCGGCAAGGCGGGAGCGGAAGAGCGAAGCGTCCGAGCCATGGATGGCGAAGCCGATCCACAGGGATGTGAGATTCCTTCGCGATACGTCCCGCCTTGACGGGCTGACGCACAGACCCACAGCAATCCCACCAAACAATTAGATATTAATGAGCACACAGTCTCATCCAAACAGGTACGCGCTTTTACAAAGCAGCAACCAAGTCACAAAAGCCAGTCAAGGCGGGAGCGGAAGAGCGAAGCGTCCGAGCCATGGATGGCGAGGCCGATCCACAGGGATGTGAGATTCCTTCGCGATCCGTCCCGCCTTGACGGGCTGACGCACGGACTCATAGCAATCCCACCAAATTTTAGTTCTGAATGAGACTCCTTTGCCATCCGCCCACACGGAAAGACTGACGCTTCGGACTCATAGCAAGTTCAGCTAAAATTTTTGAGAAACGCAGAAAAGCAAAAAGGCGCCTTTAGGGCGCCTTTCTACATAGTGGTGGGTCGTGCAGGATTCGAACCTGCGACCAATTGATTAAAAGTCAACTGCTCTACCAACTGAGCTAACGACCCGCTCGAGGAGCGGCTTACAACTTTAAACTTGATGGTGGGTCGTGCAGGATTCGAACCTGCGACCAATTGATTAAAAGTCAACTGCTCTACCAACTGAGCTAACGACCCATCAAGGTTGTGAAGCTTCTGAAGAAAACATCTAACATACAGCAGGTTAAGATGGTGGGTCGTGCAGGATTCGAACCTGCGACCAATTGATTAAAAGTCAACTGCTCTACCAACTGAGCTAACGACCCATCTTCAGGCTGCCGGACGCTTTGTTAAACTGCCCGGGCAACGGCGGCATATATTACTGATTTAGCGGGAGGGCGCAACCCTTATTTATCACCAAATCACTCAATTGCTTACCTTTCATGCTGCAAGACCAGAAATCATACGAAATCCGGTCTCTGCTGCACAAATTACATCCCAGCCAGACGCTTTTGCGCCAGCTTGGCAGATTCGCTGGTCGGGAATTGTTTGATCACTTGTTGATAGACCGCTTTGGCTTTCGCCGTATCGTTCTTCTCTTGCATGATCACGCCAACCTTAAACAGCGCTTCCGGGGCTTTCGGCGATTTCGCGTAATTCTTTACCACAGTGGCAAAATAATAAGCGGCATCATCTTTCTTGCCCTTGTTGTAATACAACTGACCGAGCCAGTAATTGGCATTGGGCTGGTAGGTGGAGTCAGGATACTTCTTCACCCACGCCTGCAGGGCCGTGATGGCCTGATCGAACTGTTTCTTCTCAAGAATCAGCGCAACTGCCGCATTGTAATCGGTATTCGCATCGCCGGTTTGTGCAGGGGCAGCGGAACTTCCACTGGCATTGCTACCACCTGCATCAGCGTTTCCCGCTGCTGCACCTGCGCCCGCCGCTGCGGCATCACCGCCACCGTTCGCCTGTGCGCCGGCATTACCGCTGCTCAACGTATCGATCTGCTGATAGAGCTGCTTCTGGCGCTCAATCACCTGATTAAGTTGATAGCTGTTCTGCTGGATTTGGCCGCGCAGCGAATCGATATCGCTTTGGTTGTCACTCATCTGCTGCTGCAACTGCTGCAGAAGCTGAGCCTGGGCATTGGAGATACGTTCAAGATTGGTGACACGGTCTTCGACCGAGCCTGAGCCAACGCTACTGATTGACGCCTGGGCATTAGCGGCCCAGGGGGCCGCTACGCCAACCAGTAACGACAGACTCAATAGATGAAGTCTGAAGTTACTCATCATGTAATGCTCTTAGTAAACCAGTACGGCACGACGGTTTTTAGCGTAAGCCGCTTCGTCATGACCCAGTACAGCTGGTTTTTCTTTACCGTAAGAAACGATAGACATCTGGTCAGCAGAAACGCCTTTACCCTGCAGGTACATTTTCACTGCGGTAGCACGACGTTCGCCCAGGGCGATGTTGTACTCTGGGGTACCGCGCTCATCCGCGTGACCTTCGATGGTGACTTTGTAAGACGGGTTGCCGCGCAGGAATGCTGCGTGCTGATCCAGCATCTGAGCATAGTCAGAAGCTACGTCATACTTGTCCAGACCGAAGTAAACGATGTTGTTCTGCTGCAGCTGCTGCATCTGCAGACGCGCTTGCTCATCAGAAGACATGTTACCGTTCTGGCCAGCACCGTAAGCGCCGTTGTCTGCGCCCATACCAGTCTGGTCGTTGTTGTTGTTTTTGTGCGAGCTACATGCAGCTACCGCGATTACCGGCAGAGCCAGCATCAAACCCTTCAGCACTTTGTTCAGTTGCATTTCTTTATCCTATTATTTTGTTTGCTATACATTGTCATCCCCCGCTATGCAGGGGACTCATGCATTACAGATACGGCGACCAGGCAGGGAATTTGACCTGTCCATCAGTTGCCGGAAGACGCGCTTTGAAACGCCCATCTGTTGAAACCAACTGCAACACGGAACCCATCCCCTGAGTAGAGCTATAGATTACCATCGTGCCGTTAGGCGCCAGACTTGGCGTCTCATCCAGGAACGTGTCCGTTATTGTTTGAACGGCTCCCGTTACCAGATCCTGTTTGGCGACATGCTGAGCGCCACCGGCGCTGCTGATCATCACCATGGTTTTGCCGTCAGTTGACACATCCGCATCCTGGTTCTGAGAACCTTCCCAGGTAATACGTTGTGGCGCACCGCCGTTGATACCCACTTTATAAATCTGAGGCGCACCCGCCTGATCCGAGGTGTAAGCCAGTGTCTGGCTATCCGGGAACCAGGTCGGTTCGGTGCTGTTGTAGCGACCGTAGGTCACCTGACGCGTCTGACCTGAGGCCAGATCCATCACGTACAAGTTCAGGCTGCCAGTTTTAGACAGCGCGAACGCCAGTTTTGTACCATCCGGCGAGAAGGCCGGCGCACCGTTGTGGCGCGGGTAAGAAGCCACCTGACGGATGGCACCGTTTGCCAGCGTTTGTACCACTAACGCCGACTTACCGCTTTCAAAGGTCACGTAGGCCACTTTGCTGCCATCTGGAGACCAGGCCGGTGACATCAACGGTTCTGGTGAACGGTGCACGGTGAACTGGTTGTAGCCATCGTAGTCTGATACGCGCAGTTCATACGGGAACTGGCCGCCGTTGGTTTGCACCACATACGCGATACGCGTACGGAATGCGCCTTTGATACCGGTCAGCTTCTCAAACACTTCATCACTGGCGGTGTGGCCTGCATAACGCAGCCATTGCTTAGTGACTTTGTAAGAGTTCTGCGCCAGCACCGTGCCCGGTGCACCGCCGGTGTCCACCAGCTGGTAAGCGATCTGGTAGCTACCGTCCGGGTTCGGCGTGACCTGACCCACGACAACCGCATCAATACCTAATGCGCTCCAGGCAGCAGGTTGCACTTCCTGCGCGCTGGTCGGCTGCTGTGGCAGACGTGAACGATCCAGCGGATTGAATTTACCGCTGTTGCGCAAGTCAGCCGCGACGATGCCGCCAATGTCTTCTGGCGCCGCGCCTGGGCCAGCCCATTTGAACGGCACCACACCAATTGGACGTGCGGTGTTCACGCCCTGCGTAATTTCAATGCGCACTTCTGCGTGCAGCATGGCTGCCCACAGCAGTACAAAAAAACCTAAGGTTACACGAAGTGCCTGCTTCATCTTTTCTCCCTTATCTGAACCTGAGTCCACGATAATTCGCACAGTTCCTGAAAAACACGAGTGTTCATAAATTACGGCAAGCTAACCTTAGTTCAACCTGCCGTGAGTTACTGCATTATTCCGGTTTGAAACGCATTGGGGCGTTTTTAAACACTTCATACACCGCTTGCGATGGCGGCTTAGGAATTCGAGCCTGCTTCGCGGCGGTGATTGCAGCCTGGCACAATGCCGGGTCGCCACCTTCTGCTTTGACATCAATCAGCAAACCGTCAGGTGCCAATTTGATACGCAGATTACACTCTTTACCCTTAAAGGTATCCGCATCGTAGAAGCGACTTTGAATCGCACCAACGACCTGGCCCATGTAAGAGTTAATCTCAGCGCCTGATGCACCCGCTTTCTTCTGATTGCCCTGCCCTGCCGCACCGCCAGAAGCCGTGCCACTTTTCGGTGCATTCTTACCAGACGAGAGTCCACCTAACAGGTCATCAACGTCACTTTCATTCTTCGCTGCTTCAGAAGCGGCTTTCTTTTTAGCATCTGCGGCTGCTTTCGCTTTGGCTGCTGCATCAGCTTTCGCTTTCGCGGCAGCATCCGCTTTAGCTTTCGCATCGGCAGCCGCTTTCTCTTTCGCTGCCTCAGCGGCTTTTTCTTTTGCTTCTGCGGCAGCTTGCTCTTTAGCCTCTTTGGCTTCCTGAGCGGCTTTCGCCTTCGCATCAGCTGCAGCCTGTGCTTTGGCCTCGGCGGCAGCTTGCGCTTTCGCTTCGGCGGCGGCTTTGGCTTGCTCTACCGCTTTCTCTTTCGCCGCTTCAGCAGCCGCTGCTTTGGCCTGTTCGTCCGCTTTCTTCTTCGCGTCCGCTGCTGCCTGCTTCGCCTCTTCTACCGCTTTCGCTTTGGCATCTGCCGCCGCTTTAGCTTGCGCATCCGCTTCAGCTTTGGCGTCGGCCTTAGCTTTTGCGGCGGCCGCTTCAGCTGCCTTCTGCTGATCCTGAGCCTGCTTCGCAGCTGCTTCAGCGGCTTTCTGCTGCTCAGCTTGCTGTTTAGCCTGCTCTTTGGCTTCCTGCTGCGCCTGCAAACGCTCTTTTTCCATCTCTTTCAAGCGCTGCTGTTCAGCAGCTTGCTTCTGCTGTAACTCTTCGGCTTGCTGCTGCGACTGTTTCTGACGCTGCTGCTCGGCACGTTGGCTGTCGCGTTGCTGATTCTGCTGGCGGTTATATTGTTCAACCACCGCGCCGGAATCGACCATCACGGCATCAATGTCACTGCCGCCGCCACCGCCGCTGGATTCGATCTTTTCGTTAAACGAGCTCCAGATCAGCAGGGCGATCAGCACGATGTGCAGAATCACCGAAATGATTATCGCGCGTTTTAACTTGTCGTTCTGCTCGGTTACCTTCGACACTCTCGGATCCCAAAAACGGTTCGCTTTAAATCGGCTGTGTCATCAAACCGACAGATTTCACGCCTGCCTGATGTAACAGGTTCAACGCCTTGATGATTTCGTCGTAAGGCACGTCTTTCGCGCCACCAATCAGGAACACCGTCTTCGGATTGGCTTCAATGCGACGCTGTGCTTCGCTCACCACCTGTTCCGGCGGCAGCTGCGTCATACGATCGTGATCCACCACCAGGCTGTATTGCCCGACGCCAGCCACTTCAACAATGACCGGGGGATTATCATCCGTTGAGACCGTTTTCGAGTCGGTCGCATCAGGCAGATCCACTTCCACGCTTTGCGTAATAATCGGCGCAGTTGCCATAAAGATGAGCAGCAACACCAACAGTACGTCCAGCAGTGGAACTATGTTGATTTCCGACTTAAGGTCGCGGCGCCCGCGACCACGGGTTCTGGCCATCGTTAACCTCGACTTACTTCGTGTTGTCGGTGGAGAAAGCCTGACGATGCAGGATAGCCGTGAACTCTTCCATAAAGTTGTCGTAGCCCTGCTCCAGCTTGTTGACGCGCTGGTTCAGACGGTTATACGCCATAACGGCAGGAATGGCCGCGAACAAACCGATGGCAGTGGCGATCAGCGCTTCGGCAATACCCGGCGCAACCATCTGCAACGTCGCCTGTTTCACCGCGCCAAGCGCGATAAAGGCGTGCATGATCCCCCACACCGTACCGAACAGACCGATATACGGGCTGATGGAACCAACGGTGCCAAGGAAAGGAATGTGGTTTTCCAGCGCTTCCAGTTCACGGTTCATTGAGATGCGCATCGCACGGCTGGCGCCCTCGACCACCGCTTCTGGCGCGTGGTTGTTAGCACGGTGCAAACGGGCAAACTCTTTGAAGCCCGAATAGAAAATTTGCTCAGATCCGCCCAGCTCATCGCGGCGTCCCTGGCTTTCCTGATACAGGCGCGATAACTCGATGCCTGACCAGAACTTATCTTCAAAGGCTTCGGCTTCGCGACCCGCCGCATTCAGGATGCGCGTGCGCTGAATAATGATCGCCCATGAGGCAATAGAAAAGCCGATCAAAATCAACATGATAAGTTTGACCAGAAGGCTCGCCTTCAGGAACAAATCAAGAACATTCATGTCAGTCACTGCTTGAACTCCGCGACAATAGACTTGGGAAGCGCAATCGGCTTCATTAGATGTGGGTTGATGCAGGCAATCAGGACTTCTGCTTCATTCAGCACTTTGCCTTCTGCATTCACGATACGCTGCGAGAACGTCATGGTGGCGCGAGTCATGGCGGTCACTTCACTCTGGATATCCAGAAGATCGTCAAGACGTGCTGCGGCAACAAAGTCTATCGTCATGCGTCGTACCACAAACGCCACCTGTTCTTCTAACAGGGCTTGTTGATTGAAATGGTGCTGGCGCAACATCTCGGTACGTGCTCGTTCATAGAAAGCAAGATAACTGGCGTGGTAAACCACACCACCGGCGTCGGTGTCTTCGTAATAGACCCGAACCGGCCAGCGAAACAGCGTTGTACTCACTCTACATCCCGGTCTCATTTTAAACGTTGCTACTATACGCAAGTGAGATCGGCTTGGGAATGGTCCGCCAGAGCCAGGAGAAAATAATTATCACACGTTAACAACTGGAAGGAATTTCAGGATATTTCTTGACCAGGCGCTGACATAAACTCACGTCAGCGCCCGAATAAAGCGGATAAAAACAGCCTCGGGGACTCAGTGATAGAACCAATAGATTCCCAGAATCAGTACGATCATCGCAGGCAACGGTGAAAACACGGCTCGCCAGCGCGTTTGCAATGGACGGAAGCCCGTACCATGAATCACGCCGGTGCACACCGCCCAAATCATCAATAATCCATGCCAGATGGCTAAGTCGCTCGTGCGGGCGGCAAAGCGTGACGGTTGCCAGATAACACAGCCCGCCAGCCACAGCGCCAGTATCAGCGAAAGGGCCCGTAACGGGCCCTTGTCCATCAGACGATACAGCGTCTGAATCAGTGTGCGCATCAGTGTTGTTTATCCTTTGCGCCACTCTCTTCTGCTTGCTCAATCGCCAGCGCCGTGATCACGCCAAACGCACAGGCCAGCAAAGTGCCAAGAATCCAGGCAAAATACCACATGCTCAATCTCCTTAATCAGTACAGGGAGTGCGTATTGCTCTCAATGTGTTCTTTGGTGATACGGCCAAACATCTTGTAATAACACCACGCGGTATAGGCGAGGATAATCGGGACAAAGATGATGGCGGCGAAGGTCATCACTTTCAGCGTCAGCAGGCTTGAGGTGGCATCCCACATGGTCAGGCTAGTGCCCGGCACGGTGCTGGAAGGCATAATGAACGGGAACATCGCGATGCCTGCAGTCATAATGACGCATGCCAGCGTCAATGAAGAAAAGACAAACGCCCAGGCGCCCTTCTCCATGCGCGAACAGAGCACGGTCAGCAGCGGCAGCACTACGCCAAGCAGCGGGAACAGCCACAGGATTGGCGTCTGCTCGAAGTTCACCATCCACGCACCGGCTTCACGCACCACTTCTTTGCCCAGCGGGTTGGATGCAGCGTGATGATCGATGACGCTTTTCACCACATAGCCATCTATTCCGTATTTCACCCACACACCGGCTAATACGAAGCACACCATCATCACCAGCGCACTGATTTGCGCGGTGCCGCGCGCACGCAGGTGCAGATCGCCGTTGGTACGCATCTGCAGATAGGTCGCACCCTGTGTCAGGATCATCGCGACGCTGATCACACCCGCCAGCAAGCCAAACGGATTGAGTAGCTGGAAGAAGTTACCGGTGTAGAACAGACGCAGATACTCATCCGCATGGAAAGGTACGCCCTGCAGCAAGTTGCCGAAGGCCACGCCAATCACCAGTGGTGGTACAAAGCTGCCGATGAAAATGCCCCAGTCCCAGGTGTTGCGCCAGCGCATGTCCTCAATCTTCGAACGGTAGTCAAAACCCACCGGGCGGAAGAACAGCGAAGCCAGCACCAAAATCATCGCCACATAGAAGCCGGAAAACGCGGCGGCGTAAACCATTGGCCAGGCAGCAAACAGCGCGCCACCCGCGGTGATCAGCCATACCTGGTTGCCGTCCCAGTGCGGGGCGATGCTGTTAATCATGATACGTCGTTCGGTATCGGTACGGCCAAGGATGCGCGTCAGCATACCGACCCCCATATCAAACCCGTCGGTAACCGCAAAGCCAATTAGCAGCACGCCAATCAGCAACCACCAGACAAAGCGCAATACTTCATAATCAAACATGGTTGCTCTCCTTATCCACGTACTGACTGAGCGGCCGCTTTCACGGTCTCATGATGGTAGCGGCCAGTCTTCAGGCTGCTAGGTCCCAGACGAGCGAACTTGAACATCAGGTACATTTCCGCCACCAGGAAAAGGGTGTAGAGACCGCAAATCAGAATCATTGAGAACAGCAGATCGCCAACGGTCAGTGAGGAGTTCGCCACGGCGGTCGGCAGCACTTCACCAATTGCCCACGGCTGACGACCATACTCAGCGACAAACCAGCCTGATTCGATGGCAATCCATGGCAGCGGAATACCGTACAGCGCCGCCTTGAGCAGCCAGCGGCTCTTACCAATGCGGTTGCGAATCACACTCAGGAATGACAGAGCGATAATGCCCAGCAGCAGCACGCCACATAGCACCATGATGCGGAAGGCGAAATAGAGCGGAGCCACACGCGGAATCGAATCCTGTGTCGCTTTCTGAATCTGCGCTTCAGTCGCATTCGCCACATCCGGGGTATAACGCTTCAGCAGCAAGCCATAACCGAGATCCTGTTTGCTGGCTTCGAACTGGCTACGCACCGCAGGATCTTTGCTGCCCGCGCGCAGTTCATTCAGCAACGCGTAGGCTTTCATGCCGTTACGGATGCGCACTTCATGTTGCGACAGCAGATCTTTCAGACCGGTGACCGGTGTATCCACCGATCGCGTCGCGATCAGCCCGAGCAAATACGGGATTTGAATCGCGTACTTGTTCTCCTTCGAATCCTGATCGGGAATACCAAACAGCGTGAAGGCCGCAGGTGCAGGCTGCGTTTCCCACTCAGCTTCTATTGCTGCGAGTTTGGTTTTCTGTACGTCACCCATTTCATAACCGGATTCATCACCCAAGACGATCACCGACAATATCGCGGCCATGCCGAAGCTGGCTGCAATACCGAATGAGCGCTTAGCGAATGCCACATCGCGGCCTTTCAGCAGATACCAGGCACTGATACCCAGCACGAACATCGCGCCAGCGGTGTAACCTGCCGCCACGGTGTGGACAAATTTCACCTGCGCAACCGGGTTAAGCACCAGCTCGGAGAAGCTCACCATCTCCATGCGCATGGTTTCGAAATTGAATTCGGATGCGATCGGGTTTTGCATCCAACCGTTCGCCACCAGAATCCACAACGCAGACATGTTAGAACCGAGCGCCACCAGCCAGGTGACCGCCAGGTGCTGGACTTTGCCAAGGCGATCCCAACCGAAGAAGAACAGACCGACAAAGGTGGATTCAAGGAAGAACGCCATCAAGCCTTCAATGGCGAGCGGCGCACCAAAGATATCGCCGACGTAGTGGGAGTAGTATGACCAGTTGGTCCCGAACTGAAACTCCATGGTGAGACCGGTTGCGACACCCAGTGCAAAGTTGATACCGAACAACTTGCCCCAGAACTTGGTCATGTCTTTATAAATTTGCTTACCCGTCAGGACATATACGGTTTCCATGATCGCCAACAAAAACGCCATACCCAGCGTTAAGGGGACGAACAGGAAATGGTACATCGCCGTCAGGGCAAACTGTAAACGCGACAGCTCGACAATATCTAACATGATGACTCCTTGCTCCTCGCATGAATTTACTCTGCGGCTGACAACGGTAAACAACGAACATTGACGTGCAGAATAAGATCCAGGAACGACTGATTATTGATTCCAGTTTTATTACTGACAGAACAGAGAAATCTGTAGCCCGAAATGAGTGAGTAACAGTGTTGAAAATTTCCCGAAAAACCGATCGCTTCAATCTGTTTCGAGCAGGAGTGTGATGCAAGAAGGCGACAGAATTGCGCTAACAACGCCTGGCTCAAACTCCTGAAAATTCGCGGAAAAGACTGAATTGATGCAGCGCAATTTATACCGTTTGTCGTGCGTGATGCCAGCAGTAAAGTTTGTTATATCTCACCCTTTATTGATCTGGATTAAGACAATATTTTTTCAGATATGTAGTGTTAGCGTTGTTGTTAATTAGTTGTCATGAACGCGTGATGCAATTAAGGAAATAATTACTTCTCCCGTATTTTTTTAACGTTAATACCGGATACTCAGGTTTAATTTCCCCTGTGAGATCACGCACATTTTCCTATCTTTACCTTACCAACTCAGTAAGCATAGCCGCAGATTTTATCTCCGTTACGGTTTTTCCCTGCTTTTTGTGTGACTCTGCACAGGGCGCTGTTGCCACTGGCTACCCCTCCCTTTCAGGCATAAAAAAAGCCACCCGAAGGTGGCTTCATGCGCATCAACAGTGATGACTTATTTGATTGGCAGAACTGCTTTAACGGCGTCGCCAATGTCAGCCAGGCTGCGTACGGTTTTCACACCGGCCGCTTCCAGCGCAGCGAATTTCTCGTCAGCGGTGCCTTTACCACCAGCAATGATGGCGCCTGCGTGGCCCATACGTTTGCCTTTCGGTGCAGTCACACCCGCGATGTAGCCGACAACCGGCTTGGTCACGTGCTCTTTAATGAAGGCTGCGGCTTCTTCTTCAGCGCTACCACCGATCTCACCGATCATCACGATCACTTCGGTCTGTGGGTCATCCTGGAACATTTTCAGGATATCGATGAAGTTTGAACCTGGGATCGGGTCACCACCGATGCCCACGCAGGTTGACTGGCCGTAACCAATGTCAGTGGTCTGCTTAACGGCTTCATAAGTCAGGGTACCTGAACGGGATACGATACCGACACGGCCTGGCTGGTGAATGTGCCCCGGCATGATACCGATCTTACATTCGCCTGGGGTGATCACGCCTGGGCAGTTCGGGCCGATCATGCGCACGCCAGCTTCATCCAGCTTCACTTTCACGGTCAGCATATCCAGCGTTGGGATGCCTTCGGTGATGGTGATGATCAGTTTGATGCCTGCGTCGATGGCTTCCAGGATACCGTCTTTGCAGAACGGAGCTGGAACGTAGATCACGGTCGCGGTCGCGCCTGTGGCTTCTACCGCTTCACGCACGGTGTTGAACACTGGCAGACCGAGATGCGTGGTGCCGCCTTTGCCTGGCGTTACACCGCCAACCAGCTGCGTACCATAGGCCAAAGCTTGCTCAGAGTGGAAAGTCCCCTGGCCACCGGTGAAACCCTGGCAAATGACTTTGGTGTTTTTGTCGATAAGAATGGACATTATTTACCCTCCGCGGCAGCAACAACACGCTGCGCAGCGTCTGTCAGGCTGGTTGCTGCAATGATGTTCAGACCGCTGTCGGCCAGTTTCTTCGCGCCCAGCTCGGCGTTGTTACCTTCCAGACGTACCACTACTGGCACGTTCACACCCACTTCTGCTACTGCACCGATGATGCCGTCTGCGATCAGGTCGCAACGCACGATGCCGCCGAAGATGTTAACGAATACCGCTTTAACGGCATCGTCAGACAGGATGATTTTGAAGGCTTCGGTTACGCGCTCTTTGGTCGCGCCGCCACCCACATCGAGGAAGTTAGCAGGCTGGCCGCCGTGGTGTTTCACGATGTCCATGGTACCCATTGCCAGACCGGCACCGTTTACCATACAGCCAATGTTGCCATCCAGCGCAACGTAGTTCAGTTCCCACTGTGTTGCGTGTGCTTCACGTGGATCTTCCTGGCTTGGATCGCGCATTTCACGCAGCTCAGGCTGACGGAACAATGCGTTACCGTCGGCGCCCAGCTTGCCATCGAGGCAGATCAGGTCGCCCTGCTTGGTGATCACCAGCGGGTTGATCTCAACCATCGCCAGGTCGCGCTCCAGGAACATGGTCGCCAGGCCCATGAAGATTTTGGTGAACTGGCTAACTTGCTTACCGGACAGGCCCAGTTTGAACGCCAACTCACGACCCTGATATGGCTGAGGTCCGGCCAGCGGATCCAATGCCATTTTGTGGATCAGGTGCGGGGTTTCTTCCGCCACTTTCTCGATTTCCACGCCGCCTTCGGTGGAAGCCATGAAGATCACGCGACGGGTAGCACGGTCAACTACCGCACCCAGATACAGTTCCTGGTCGATGTCAGTCGCGGCTTCAACCAGAATCTGGTTTACCGGCTGGCCATCTGCATCAGTTTGGTAGGTCACCAGACGCTTGCCCAACCAATGCTCAGCAAATGCACGGATATCTTCCTTGCTGTTCACCACTTTCACGCCACCCGCTTTACCGCGGCCACCGGCATGTACCTGACATTTTACTACCCACGGACCTGCGCCAATTTTAGAGGCGGCTTCTTCTGCTTCACGTGGCGTAGCGCAGGCGTAACCAGTTGGAGCTGGCATGCCATAGCGAGCAAACAACTGCTTCGCCTGGTATTCATGTAAGTTCATGATGTTCAATCCATTCAGATATGAGTTTGGGCGCACCGTTGTGCGATGCGCCCGGCGAAAATTAGACGTCCAGCAGCAGACGCGCCGGATCTTCCAGCATCTCTTTCACCGCGACCAGATAGCCCACGGATTCGCGACCATCGATCAGACGGTGGTCATAAGAGAGTGCCAGATACATCATTGGCAAGATCACAACCTGACCATTGACCGCCATCGGGCGCTCTTTGATCGCGTGCATGCCCAGAATCGCGCTCTGCGGTGGGTTGATGATCGGGGTAGACATCAGGGAACCGAACACACCACCGTTGGTGATGGTGAAGTTACCGCCGGTCAGCTCGTCAACCGTCAGCTTACCGTCACGGCCTTTCACCGCCAGTTCTTTAATCTTCTTCTCGATGTCAGCCATGCTCAACGCATCAACATCTTTCAGCACTGGGGTTACCAGGCCGCGCGGGGTAGATACCGCGATGCTGACGTCGAAGTAGTTGTGGTAAACCACATCTTCGCCATCGATAGAAGCGTTCACTTCTGGATAGCGTTTCAGGGCTTCAACCACCGCTTTGATGTAGAAGGACATGAAGCCCAGACGCACACCGTGACGTTTCTCAAACGCGTCGCCGTACTGCTTGCGCAGATCCATGATCGGCTTCATGTTGATTTCGTTGAAAGTGGTCAGCATCGCGGTGCTGTTTTTCGCTTCCAGCAGACGCTCAGCCACACGCTTACGCAGACGCGTCATTGGTACGCGTTTTTCGCTGCGGTTAGCCACAGCAGCCTGAGGTGCTGCAGCCGCTGCTGCAGGCGCCGCTTTCGCGCCGTCAGCTTTCTTCGCGACATGCTTCTCAACATCTTCACGCGTCAGACGACCACCGACACCGGTGCCCTTGATCTGGCTCGCGTCGAGGTTGTTTTCAGCGATCAGGCGACGAACCGCTGGGCTCAGCGCATCGTTGCTCTCTTCTTCCAGAGACGCGGTTTTACGCTGCTCTGGGGTCGCTTCTTTCGTTTCTACTTTCGCAGAGGTCTCTTTACCACCGCTGTTGCCTTCCACCAGGCGGCCTAACAGCTGGCGCGAGAGCACCGTAGCGCCTTCGTCTTCCAGAATCGCTTCCAGTACACCGTCTGCTGAAGCAGGCACTTCAAGGACAACTTTGTCCGTTTCAATCTCAACCAGTACTTCATCGCGACTGACCGCATCGCCGGGTTTTTTGTGCCAGGTTGCAACCGTTGCATCCGCTACGGATTCAGGCAAATCGGGAACCAGAATTTCTACGCTACTCATTTTCTTTCCTTTTAATTAACCAAGGTTCAGCGCGTCGTTAACCAGGTCTTGCTGCTGTTGTTGATGTACGGACATGTAGCCCACGGCTGGTGAAGCAGAAGCCGGACGACCTGCGTAACGCAGTGACGCACCGAAGGGAACCACTTCGCGGAAATGATGCTGACTGCAATACCATGCGCCCTGGTTCAGTGGCTCTTCCTGACACCAGACGAAATCCTGCACATGCGCATAATTTTTCAATACGTCCTGCACTACTTTGTGCGGGAACGGATAGAGCTGTTCGATACGCACGATGGCGACATCGGTCTGCTCATTCTTGCGACGCTGTTCCAGCAAATCGTAATAAACCTTACCGGAACACATCACCACGCGTTTCACTTGTTTCGGATCCAGATCGTCAATCTCGCCAATCGCCGGCTGGAAGCTACCATTAGCCAGTTCTTCCAGGCTGGAGACCGCCAGCGGATGACGCAGCAGCGATTTCGGTGACATCACGATCAGCGGACGGCGCATACCGCGCAGCGCTTGACGGCGCAGCATGTGGTAAACCTGTGCTGGCGTTGATGGCACGCATACCTGCATGTTCTGTTCAGCACAGAGTTGCAGATAGCGCTCCAGACGCGCAGAGGAGTGCTCTGGCCCCTGGCCTTCATAACCGTGTGGCAGCAGCATTACCAGGCCACACATACGGCCCCACTTCTGCTCGCCGGAGCTGATGAACTGGTCGATTACCACCTGAGCACCGTTGGCGAAGTCGCCGAACTGCGCTTCCCAAATGGTCAGCACGCGCGGTTCTGCGGTGGCATAGCCGTATTCAAAGGCCAATACGGCTTCTTCTGACAGCACGGAATCCCAGACCTTGAACTGACCCTGGCCGTTATGGACATGGTGCAGCGGGGTGTAGGTTGAGCCGTTGGTTTGGTTGTGGATCACCGCATGACGGTGGAAGAAGGTGCCGCGGCCGGAGTCTTCACCCGACAGACGAACAGGAATGCCTTCATCAACCAAGGTCGCGTACGCCAGGTTTTCCGCGCCGCCCCAGTCAAATGGCTTGTTGCCTTCCGCCATCTCTTTACGGTCATTGTAAATCTTAGCCACGCGCGACTGCACTTCGACGGCTTCCGGTACGCTGCTGATGCGGCGCGCCAGCTCTTGCAGGCGTTTGTACTCAACCGTGGCAGGATAGTTTTCATCCCACTCGTGGTTCAGGTACGGCGACCAAGTGAAGGAGTGCAGGCTCATCGGACGCCATTCTGGCACCACGCATTCGCCTTCATCCAACGCATCACGGTAGAGATTGACCAATTCAGTCGCATCTTCTAATGTCGCCACACCTTCGCTTTCCAGCTGATCGGCGTAGATCTTACGTGGCGTTGGGTGTTTCTTGATTTTCTGGTACATCAGCGGCTGGGTTGCACTTGGCTCATCCGCTTCGTTATGGCCGTGACGGCGGTAGCACACCAGATCGATAAACACGTCGCGTTTAAAGGTGTTGCGATAATCCAGTGCCAGGCGAGTCACGAAGGCCACCGCTTCTGGATCGTCCGCATTCACGTGGAAGATTGGCGCCAGCACCATCTTGCCGATGTCGGTGCAGTAAGGCGTTGAACGCGCATCTTTCGGGTTCGAGGTGGTGAAACCTACCTGGTTGTTAATCACGATGCGAACGGTACCGCCCACTTCGTAACCGCGCGCCGCAGACATGTTCAGGGTTTCCTGCACCACGCCCTGGCCGATCACCGCCGCATCACCGTGGATGGTGATCGGCAGAACTTTGTTGCTGCTTGGCTCAGCCAGACGATCCAGACGTGCACGCACCGAACCCATAACCACTGGGCTTACGATTTCGAGGTGTGACGGGTTAAACGCCAGCGCCAGGTGCACTAAACCACCTTCGGTTTCAACGTCAGACGAGAAGCCCATGTGGTACTTCACGTCGCCGGTGCCGAGGTGCTCTTTGTGTTTGCCGGAGAATTCGTCAAACAGATCCTGTGGCTTTTTACCCAGTACGTTGATCAGGACGTTGAGACGACCACGGTGCGCCATCCCGAGAACCACTTCACGCGTACCGCTTTTGCCTGCATGGCGAATCATTTCGCGCAGCATCGGCACCAGAGCATCACCGCCTTCCAGTGAGAAGCGTTTTGCACCCGGGAATTTCGCGCCGAGGTATTTTTCCAGACCTTCAGCCGCGGTCAGCTCTTTCAGGAAACCTTTTTTCTCGTCGCTGCTGAATGACGCATGGCCGACCACCGATTCCAGACGCTGCTGAATCCAGCGTTTCTCATCGGTGTTGTTGATGTGCATGTACTCTGCACCAATCGAGCCACAATAGGTCTGCTGCAGCGCCGCGAACAGATCAGCCAGCTTCATGGTCTCTTTACCAATGGCAAAGGAACCTACGTTAAAGCTTTCCTGAAAATCGGCGTCGGTGAGATCGTGATAAGAAGGGTCAAGATCCGCAACCCGATCCTGTTTCCACAGGCCGAGCGGATCGAGGTTAGCGTGCTGATGGCCGCGGAAGCGGAACGCATTGATCAGCTGCAGCACTTTAACCTGTTTGGAATTGGTGGCCGGATCGGTGACTGAGGATGTGTAGCGGGTCGCATCTTTTGCCAGGCGGCGGAAGTAATCACGCGTGGTGGAGTGAAACTGCTCAGGTTTCACGCCAGTGCCGGGCAGCTGTTGGAACAGCTCGCGCCACATTTCATCAACTGAGTCAGGATCGGTCAGGAAATCCTCATAGAGTTGCTCTATGTAGGATTGGTTCGCGCCGGCCAGCCAGGAGGAGTCCAGCCAGGGTTTCATCGCGCTGTTCTGCATTGTGATCCCTTAAGCATTAATCTGCTTTTTATGAGGTTTCATTTGTTGCCGCTTTCGCGGCTTGCCGTAGTGAGTTCAGCGATACGAACCTGTGCGCAACCGGCGCCTGGCCCGTAAGGGAACCTTTATAAGCGTGGTCAGTACCGCGCTTATAAAGGCTTCCGTAAACTGCCGGGAACCTTAAGTTCCCGGACAGTGACTTCAGTGTGTTACGCCCCGCGTTGCAACAGCATCGACTTAATATGGCCGATAGCGCGCGTAGGGTTTAGTCCTTTCGGGCACACGCTCACACAGTTCATGATGCTGTGACAGCGGAATACACTGAAAGCATCGTTCAGATTGTCCAGACGCGCATCGGTTTCGGTATCGCGGCTGTCGATCAGGAAACGGTAAGCGGCTAACAAACCTGCCGGACCGATGAACTTGTCCGGGTTCCACCAGAACGATGGGCACGAGGTCGAGCAGCAAGCGCACAGAATACACTCGTACAATCCATCCAGGTGCTCACGGTCTGCCGGGGTCTGCAGATGCTCGCGTGCTGGCGGATTTTCTCCATTATTCAACAGGAAAGGCTTAATCTTCTCATACTGCGTATAGAATTGTCCCATATCAACGACGAGGTCGCGGATCACCGGCAAACCAGGCAGTGGACGGATAACAATTTTCTTCGTGCCATTACCCAGCGCGGAGATTGGCGTGATGCAGGCCAGACCGTTTTTACCGTTCATGTTGAGGCCGTCAGAACCGCATACACCTTCACGGCATGAGCGGCGGAAGGCCAGCGTTGGATCCTTCTCTTTCAGACGAATCAACGCGTCCAGCAACATCATGTCACGACCGTCTTCTGACTCCAGCGTGTATTCCTGCATACGCGGTTTGTCATCGACTTCCGGGTTGTAACGATAGATAGAAAATTCGAGTCTCATGATGATCTCCGCAATTAGTAGGTACGCGCTTTCGGCGGGAAGGCCGCACGCAGTTTCGGTTGCATGTTCACCTCACGGCGCGTCATGCTTTCCGTTTGCGGAACATAGAGGCTGTGACACAGCCAGTTAGCATCATCACGTTCCGGGTAGTCGAAGCGACTGTGTGCGCCACGGCTTTCGGTACGGAAGTTTGCGGCGACCGCAGTGGCGTACGCGGTTTCCATCAGGTTATCCAGCTCAAGGCACTCGATACGCTGGGTGTTGAAATCTGGCGAACGGTCATCAAGACGCGCTGACTTCAGGCGTTCACGAATCACTTTCAGCTCTTCCAGACCTTCACGCATCGCATCACCTTCACGGAATACCGAGAAGTTGTTCTGCATGCAACGCTGCAACGCTTTACGGATTTCAACCGGATCTTCACCCGTGGTGTTGTTTTCCCAGCGGTTGAAGCGCGCCATGGCGGCATCAATGTTTTCCTGCGTGGCTTCGCGCAGTTCACCCTGCTCTTCCAGACACTCCAGCAGGTGTACACCCGCCGCGCGGCCAAATACCACCAGGTCGAGCAACGAGTTACCGCCGAGACGGTTAGCGCCGTGTACTGATACACAAGCAATTTCGCCTACCGCGAACAGGCCCGGAATCACTTCGTCTTCACCCTGCTCATTCACGCGCAGCGCCTGACCGGTCACTTTGGTCGGCACGCCGCCCATCATGTAGTGGCAGGTTGGAATAACCGGAATCGGCTCTTTAATCGGATCGACGTGCGCAAAGGTACGCGACAGCTCAAGGATACCCGGCAGACGCGATTCCAAAACTTCTGCGCCCAGATGATCGAGTTTCAGCTTGATGTGCGGGCCCCATGGACCGTCACAACCACGGCCTTCACGAATTTCCACCATCATGGAGCGTGCGACCACGTCACGACCTGCCAGGTCTTTGGCGTTTGGCGCATAACGCTCCATGAAGCGTTCGCCGTGTTTGTTCAGCAGGTATCCACCTTCACCACGGCAACCTTCAGTTACCAGCACACCCGCACCGGCGATACCGGTTGGGTGGAACTGCCACATTTCCATATCCTGCACCGGCACACCGGCACGCAGCGCCATACCTACGCCGTCACCGGTGTTGATGTGCGCGTTAGTGGTGGACTGGTAAATACGGCCTGCACCGCCCGTTGCCAGAATGGTCGCTTTCGCTTTGAAGTAAACGGTTTCACCGGTTTCCATGCAGATAGCGGTACAGCCGACAATCGCACCGTCTTCATTTTTCACCAGATCCAGCGCATACCATTCGGAGAAGATGGTGGTTTTGTTTTTCAGGTTCTGCTGATACAGGGTATGCAGCAGTGCGTGGCCAGTACGGTCGGCTGCCGCAGCGGTACGCGCCGCCTGCTCACCGCCGAAGTTCTTCGACTGACCACCAAACGGACGCTGATATACGCGGCCGTCATCAAGACGGGAGAAAGGCAGACCCATGTGTTCCAGTTCCAGAATCGCTTCCGGACCGACGTGACACATATACTCGATCGCGTCCTGGTCACCGATATAGTCGGAGCCTTTGACGGTATCGTACATATGCCATTCCCAGTTATCTTCATGGGTGTTACCCAGCGCAACGGTAATACCGCCCTGCGCCGATACGGTATGAGAACGGGTTGGGAAAACTTTGGATAACAGGGCACAAGTCTGGCCCGATTGGGAGATTTGCAGAGCCGCGCGCATTCCCGCGCCACCCGCGCCGATCACCACGGCATCAAATTCTCTGACTGGCAAACTCATTTACACACCCCACACAACAACGATTCCATAAACGGCATACGACAACAGCGCGACCACAATCACAAACTGCAGCAGCAAGCGGGTTGCTACTGGTTTAACGTAGTCGGTCAGGACCTGCCACATACCAATCCAGCCGTGGACCAGAATCGAGAACAGCGTCAGTATCGTAAACACTTTCGTGAAGGCAGAGGCGAAGAAGCCGTGCCAGTCGTCATAGGTCAGGGTGCCGGTCATCACCACAAAACCAAGGAGGTAGATGATGTAGAGCGTCATTAAGATTGCAGCAGCACGCAGTAACAGCCAGTCATGAATACCGTTGCGTCCTAATGCAGAAGCATTGCTTACCATACGAGGACTCCAGCCAAAATTGAGAGCACGACAGTGATACCAAAAGCCGCTTGCGCGGAACGGGTTCCCACCTGCAGGGTTTCTTCCATAAAGCCAAAATCAGCCAGCATATGACGAATACCGCCCACGACGTGGTACGCCAGCGCAGTCAGGATGCCCCACATGATGAATTTGGCGAAGAAGCTGTCCATGATGGAAGCCGCTTGCTGGAAGCCTTCAGGAGAAGAGAGAGAGAGACCCAGTAACCAGAGCAGTATTCCGAGAGCGACAAAGGTGATCACGCCGGAGACGCGGTGGAGAATGGACGATATTGCAGTAACGGGAAACCGGATCGTCGAGAGATCCAAGTTAACAGGTCTTTGTTTTTTCACGGTTTTGCCCACACAGCTCTTTTTTATTTTGCTTCCTCCGGACCTGAGTCGCATCAGAGCACAGCGCGTGTTCAGACTGCAACCGCCACCAAAAAAGCAACATCCAGTGTTAAGTGAAGCGAAAAAAACGCTGGGTGGCTCCTGGTGTCAGGGTATTCCGGAGACCTGGCGGCAGTATAGGAGGATCACATTCTGATTACAATTCCCCTACAATCTCTTTGGTCACATTTAGGCTGAACAGTGATCCGACTCACGAATTTCACAATTCATACATTTTTAATTATCTGATTTGACAAAAGATCAACATTTCAGTTACAAACAAACGCATTAAAGCCCTATGATGCACAAAAGTTATGGGGATACACTTTCCCCTAAGCTCAAGTTATGTAACATTGCCTTTACGAGCAACACAAAGCATCAGGTTATTGGTTACCAAGAAGTTATGTCGTGACAGGATCTTTAACATCCGCGCTGTTCAGCATGTCATGCCCGAACGCCACCGACTGGCCCTAATACATCTCCCTGTAACCCTGCACGACAAACGTTACCGCAGAGTGATACTGTGAAGATTGTGGTTTTATACAACATGAAGGCTATTCTGGTGTCTAAGATCCTTACCTACTAAGGCGCTATGGAGACGAAAAATGACAGATAAAAAAGTGACGCTAACCCTACAAGATAATGCTTCCGTTGAACTGGATGTGATGCAAGGTACGCTGGGACAAGACGTTGTTGATGTCCGCACACTTGGCAATCACGGCCTGTTCACTTTCGATCCCGGTTTCACCTCTACTGCGTCATGCGAATCTAAAATCACTTTTATTGATGGTGATGAAGGCATTCTGTTACACCGCGGCTTCCCGATTTCCGAACTGGCAACCCACTCCAACTACCTCGAAGTGTGTTACATCCTGCTGAATGGCGAAGCTCCGACCCAAGCCCAGTTTGAAGAATTCCGCACCACCGTTACCCGCCACACCATGATCCACGAGCAAATCACCCGACTGTTCCATGGCTTCCGCCGCGACTCGCATCCAATGGCGGTAATGTGTGGTGTCACTGGCGCCCTGGCGGCGTTCTATCACGACTCCTTAGACGTCAACATTGAACGTCACCGTGAAATCGCTGCCTTCCGCCTGCTGTCCAAAATGCCGACCATGGCAGCGATGTGCTACAAATATTCGATTGGCCAGCCGTTCGTTTACCCACGTAACGACCTGTCCTACGCAGGCAACTTCCTGCATATGATGTTCGCCACACCGTGTGAAGAGTACAAAGTGAACCCGGTGCTGGAACGCGCCATGGACCGTATTCTGATTCTGCATGCTGATCATGAGCAGAACGCCTCTACCTCAACCGTGCGTACCGCCGGTTCTTCTGGTGCAAACCCATTTGCCTGTATCGCTGCGGGTATCGCTTCGCTGTGGGGACCGGCACACGGTGGCGCCAACGAAGCTACCCTGCGTATGCTGGAAGAGATCAGCACCGTTGAGCACATCCCAGAATTCGTACGTCGCGCGAAAGACAAAAACGATTCGTTCCGTCTGATGGGCTTCGGTCACCGTGTTTACAAAAACTATGACCCGCGCGCCACCGTGATGCGTGAAACCTGTCACGAAGTGCTGAATGAGTTGGGTATGAAAGATGATCTGCTGGAAGTGGCGATGGAGCTGGAACATATCGCGCTGAACGACCCGTACTTCATCGAGCGTAAACTCTATCCAAACGTCGATTTCTACTCTGGCATTATTCTGAAAGCGATGGGTATTCCTTCTTCCATGTTTACCGTGATCTTCGCGATGGCGCGTACCGTGGGTTGGATTGCACACTGGAAAGAGATGCACGACGAAGGCATGAAGATTGCGCGTCCACGTCAGCTGTACACCGGTTACACCGAGCGTCCATTTAACTCGGCGCTGAAAAAGTAATCCACAGCTAAATGAGTGTGAAAGAAAGGCTGCCATTTCATTGAGATGGCAGCTTTTTTATTGATCGCATTATGGCGTCAAAACTGACATCCCGGGCACCAGTAAAATGGCCGCGACGATAGCGTGCCCTTCTCAATCAGCGTGCCGCAGCGCCGACATCTCTTGCCCTGGCGATGAAACACCTCAAAGCGAAACGCCGCATCGGCATGGTATTTCTTCATACTGCCGCGCATCTGATACGACAACCGTGGCACCGCCAGCATCGCCTCACTTAATGCATTGAGCTGAGCCTCAGTGAGATCCTGCGCCCGATGCGATGCCAGCAATCCGGCATGCCATAAAATCTCCACACGCAAATAGTTACCCAATCCCGCCAGAAAGGCCTGATCGAGTAACAATCCGCTGAACTGACGGCGACGAAAACGCGGCGATAGCAGCCGCTCACGCACCTCTGCCACCGTTAAAGTGGCATCGAGCACATCGGGCCCCACGCGCTGCAGAAAGGGATGTGCGCCGACGGTATCTGCATTGAGCAGTTCGATATCCGAAGCGCTGTAGAGCAGGATGGTCTGTTCGGCGTTTGCCAACCGCACGCGCAACTGCCGCGAAGTGTTGGGTTCAGTGCCGGTCGGCACCACTCGCCACACGCCGTACAATTGATTATGGCTATAGAGAATTAAGCCATTCGAAAAATGCGTCAGCAGTGCTTTGCCACGTGTTTCAAAAGCCGTAATGGTTTCACCCATTAGTGCCGGTTCGTAGGTTTTCAGTTCAGGAAAGGCAAACCACACATCAGTGAGTGGCCTGCCTTCCATCGCCGCTGCCAGTTGATCCGCCGCACGGCGGATCTCCGGTCCTTCAGGCATAACTTCTCCTGTTAATGCGTCGATCCACCGACCACGCGGATGTCATTTTCAGTGCTCAACATCACCTGCAACGAGGTTTCCAGCGCCAGGATCACGCTGGCCGTCGCCATACTGGCGACGCCGGGATGGTTCACCGCCTGTTCCGGCATATAGGGGATATGAATAAAGCCCCCGCGTGCCGGACTGTTGGTGGTCTTCAGCCAGTGCAACAGGCTGTACATCACGTGATTACAGGTAAATGTGCCGGCCGTTTGCGATACCGAGGCCGGCACACCCACTTCACGCAGTGCTGCAACCATCGCTTTAATCGGTAAGGTGGAAAAATAGGCGGCAGGTCCATCCATCACGATGGGCTGGTCGATCGGCTGCTGCTGTTCGTTGTCGGGAATACGCGCATCATCCACGTTGATCGCCACACGTTCGACGGTGATATCAACACGCCCACCGGCCTGGCCCACGCACAATACTCGGTCAGGTTGAATCTCATCCAGCGCTTGCGTTAGCACCTTTCCGCAGGTGGCAAACACCACGGGTAGCTGGCGTACCACAATTCGGGCTCCGGCAATCTCTTTACCGTCAAAACTGCGCACCGCTTCCCATGAAGGGTTAATGGTTTCGCCACCGAACGGCTCAAACGCCGTCATCAATACCGTTTTCATTGCGACCTCACAAGAACATCAGGAAGTAGAGCAGGAATACGTTTACCACCAACAGTAGCACACCGGTTGGCACCTGAGCCTTGATCACCCCGTTTCGATCCGGCAACTCCAGTAACCGCGCGGGTACGATGTTGAAGTTCGCCGCCATCGGCGTCATCAGGGTGCCGCAATAGCCAGAGAACATGCCAATTGCCGCCATGACCGCCGGATTGCCGCCGTGTTGCAGCACCAGAATAGGAATCCCAATGCCAGCCGTCACTATCGGGAAAGCGGCAAACGCATTGCCCATCACCATGGTTAACAGCGCCATGCCAATCGCATACACCGCAACCGCAATCAGGCGATTGTCCACTGCCAGATACTGTTCAGTCAGATGTGAAATCGCAGTGCCGACGCCCGCGCTGGTGAATAACAGACCAAGCGTGGCAAGAATTTGCGGCAGAATAAATGCCCAACCCACCGCATCCAGCAGGCGGCGAGTTTCCTGCATCGACTGCAGCGGTTTTTCATGGGTGATTTGCAGCGCGATGATCCAGCCCAGCACGCAGCCGACCATCATCGAGAACAGGGTCACCAGCGTTGAATGATTACCCGGGCCAAACACAGCATCTTGCAAACCCGGGATGTTGTTAAACGCCAGCACACCAATCACGGTGACCACCGGAATCGCCAGCGCGGGTAAAAACAGCTTATTACGCAAACGCTGCGCACTTTCGCGCTTCTGCTGATCGCTTCGCTGATGATAGCTGCCGAGACGCACGCCGCCGAAACCGGCAATTAACGCCATCAACACCACCGCAATGCCGACGCCAATGTGCAGCATGCGTTTACCCGCAGCGGTATCGCCTGCCCACTGCCCCATTAGTTGATAAGCACCATCACCAATCAGGAACATCAGGCCATACAGCGCCCAGAATAAACCGGTGGTAAAGCGTCTTGGGTTAGCCGCATCACGCCAGGAGAGAACAGCGACCACTAGCAGGATCACACCTGCCAGCCACATCAGATATTGTTGCTGAAACATTATTTCCCGCCTTTGGCGTGCAACGCCTGCTGATTAATGGCACCCAATTCACGCGCCAGCTGACGGTCAAGGCGCACCAGTCGCGCCGAATGGATCAGGAAGGCACAGAGTGCGGTGGGAATACCCCACAAAGCGATATGCAGCGGCTCGGTGCTAATGCCTGCCGACTCCTGCATAAAGTTGTGCATGAAGATAATCGCGCCGAATGCGACAAAGATATCTTCACCAAAGAACAGCCCGACGTTATCGGTGGCTGCCGACATGGCGCGCAAGCGATGGCGCACTTCATCGGGCACTTCACCATAGCGGTTTTCTGTGGCGCCTTCTGCCATCGGTGCCAGCAGTGGACGCACCATCTGCGGATGACCTCCGAGGCTGGTTAAACCGAGTGCTGCGGTGATTTCACGCACGAACAGATAGACAATCAGCAAACGGCCCGCCGTCGCGGTTTTGATCTGCGCGATCCAGCTTTGTGCGCGCTCCTTCAAACCGTGGCGCTCCAGCAAACCGATCACGGCCAGCGGCAGCAGCAAAATCAGCGGCAGGTTGCGGGTGTTCAGGAAGCCGGAACCAAGTTTCTCCAGAATATCGGCCAGCGGCAGATGCGCGGCCAGGCCGGTCACAAAACCGGCAACAATCACCACCAGCACCGGGTTAAAGCGCAACACGAATCCCAGAACGATGGCGGCAATGCCGAGTAACGGCCAGAGATTGACCACGTTATCCATGTTTTTCCCCTCACCAGAAATAAAGAGCCCGATACAGATCGGGCGAGTTGTTATTTGTTATGCGCTGGTCACAGTAATTTGATGGGTAGCAAAAGCCGCATGCAACGTGCGCGCAAATTGCAGCGCGTGTGCGCCATCACCATGCAGACACACGGTTTCTGCATTCACCGGCACCCATTCACCGCTGATACTCTGCACCTGACGCTGCTGCACCATAGTGAGCGTTTGCGCCAGCGCCTGCTCGGCTTCTTCAATCATCGCGCCTGGCTGGCTGCGCGGCACCAGTGCGCCGGTTGCCAGATAACCACGGTCGGCGAATACCTCTTCTCGGGTGCGCAAGCCATGATGCACAGCCGCCTTGATGGAAGCACTGCCCGCCAGACCGACCAGAATCAATGCGGGATCCACCGCTTTCACCGCGCGGGCAATCGCATCGGCGAGCGTGGCATCCGCCGCGGCCTGGTTGTACAGCATACCGTGCGGCTTCACATGCACTAAACGCTCACCTTCACTTTCGGCGATGCTCTTTAATGCACCGATCTGATAGATCATCTGCGCATACACCGTTTCCGGCGGCAGCTGCATCGCGGTGCGACCAAAGTTCTCGCGATCCGGAAAGCTCGGGTGGGCGCCGATCGCCACACCTGAGGCTTTGGCCCAGCGCACCGATTGCAGCATGGTTTGCGCATCACCGGCGTGGAATCCACAGGCGATATTGGCCGAACTCACCAGCGTTAGCAGCTCCTGATCGCTGGCGCTGCCTTCGCCCAGGTCAGCATTAAGATCAATCTTCATGTGCAAGCCCCCAGGCTATTTGGTCGAAGGAGCGTTGCTGATGTTGTTTCGCCAGAAGCGCTTCTTCTAGTGTGCAATGGATAAAGTGAATCGGCTCACCGAGGCGAATCTGCGCCAGTTGATACAGGTCAGCTTCGATAACACAGGCGATACGCGGATAGCCGCCCGTAGTTTGCGCATCGGCCATCAGCACAATCGGTTGGCCATTAGGCGGCACCTGCACTACACCGGGTACTAACCCGTGCGACAGCAAATCACGCGTGGCTTTACGCTGCAGTTGGCGGCCCTGCATGCGGTAACCCATACGATTACTCTGCGGACTCAGCTTCCACGGGCTGCGCCAGAAACCTTCCTGCGCTTCGCGCGTGAACTCGTTATACTCCGGGCCCGGTAAAGCGCGAATGCGGTTGCCCCACAACAACTGACGAACGCCCGCTTTGCCTTTGAAGGTGCGGGAGGGTTTGCCCAACGGCAGCTGATCGCCGTCCTGCAGCTTACGGCCCTGGAAACCGCCAAAAGCCGCTTTGAGATCGGTACTGTGTGAACCGAGCATCTCATCAATGGCGAAACCGCCATTGACCGCCAGATAACTGCGCATACCGCGCACCGGCATCGCCAGGGACAGCACCTGACCTTTTTTCACCGGCAGTCGCCAGCCAGTCCACACCGGTTTGCCATCGAGATCGGCATTACAGCCCGCCCCAGTGAGTGCAAACCAGCCGTCACGTTTAAATTCCGCTTTAAACTGGCCAAGCACAATCTCTAATACCGCGCTCTCTTCCGGATTGCCCACCAGCATATTGGCGGTATGCATTGAGGGTTGATCCAGCGCTCCGCTGACGCTGATGCCATATTGCCGCCAGCCGGTACGGCCCTGATCCTGAATCGAGGTCATCAATCCGGCGCGTAGAATGTTTAACATACGCCCTCCTGTTGCGGCACAAAGCGCACGCTGTCACCGGGGCGCAGCAGTGTCGGCGGGTGTTGTAAGGGGTCAAACAGGCTGACGGGCGTATGGCCAATTAGCTGCCAACCGCCAGGTGCGGCCAAGGGATAAATACCGGTCTGACTGCCACCGATGCCGACTGATCCACTGGGAACGATAACTCGCGGTTCAGCACGCCGCGGCGTGTGCAAACGTTCATCCAAGCCGCCGAGATAGGGAAAACCAGGCTGGAAGCCGATGAAATAGACCACGTAATCAACACTGCTGTGCAGCTCGACGACCTGTTTTGGCGACAGGCTGGCGCCATCTGCCACCACTTGCAGATCGGGACCACCCGCACCGCCATACACCACCGGAATCTCCACCCGACGTGATTCAGGAATCTGTTCCTCGCTCTCTTCCCACCAGCGCTGAAGACGCTCAATGGCATCCAGCGCATTCAATTGCGGATCGCGCAGTAGCAGCGTCAGGTTATTCATCCCCGGAATCACTTCCTGAACCTGTTCATTGTGCTGCAGGCGCTGGCACAGTCCCCAGATGCGCTGCTGGCTGGCGAGTGAAACGGGGGGTTCCAGCTCCAGCACCACCGCTCGCTCACCCAGTAGATAACAACGTGCTCGTTGCAAAACCCACCTCCCGGTCATGATTGGCGCGGACAAAAAATGTCCACAAATCGCTTTGCTTATAATGAAAGTCAATAAGTTATGCGAAAGTGACAGAGATGTGTCAACAGATTTGCGTCCTTAACGTGGGTTAAGGACGCGGAGAGAGAGAAATCAGGCAGGATTGTCGATATCAATAAAGGTTACGTCGAGGCCATAGCTCTGCGCCAGCCATTCGCCCAGCGCCTTGATACCAGCGCGCTCGGTGGCATGATGCCCGGCGGCGAAAAAGTGCAGGCCTTGTTCACGTGCGCTGTGAATGGTTTGCTCAGAAACTTCGCCCGTGATAAACGCATCTACACCAAAAGCAGCCGCGCTATCGATAAAGCCCTGTCCGCCACCACTGCACCAGGCGACGCGTTTGATCAGTGCCGGGGCATTATCACCACAGTGCAACGGTTTTCGGCCTAAACGATCGGCGATTTTCGCCGCCAGCGCTTCACCGCTCAACGGTTCAGTCAATTCGCCCCACGGCACCAGCGGCTGAATTTCCCCTTTCACTTCAATATCAAATAACTTTGCCAGCTGCGCATTGTTGCCGAGCTGCGGATGGGCATCGAGCGGCAGGTGCCAGCCATACAGGTTGATATCATTGAGCAGCAACGTGCGCAGGCGTTGGCGTTTCATTCCTTTAATCAGCGGCGATTCGCTCTTCCAGAAATAACCGTGATGGACCAGGATAGCGTCAGCATTGCGCTTGACCGCTTCATCGAGCAGCGCCTGACACGCGGTTACGCCCGTGATGACGGTATTCACTTCCTCACGTCCCTCAACCTGCAAACCATTGGGTGCATAGTCGCTGAAGGCGCTGGTGTTCAGCTGCTGATTAACGAGATGTTCTAACTCAACATGATTCATTTAATACGGCTCCCTGATCGCCTCAGGCCGCGCTGCGCGCGCGCTCAAAGGCGTCTAATGTCTTTTTACGTGCGTCCTTATGTTCCACGATTGGCGCGGGATAATCGAGTTTCTTATTGTTTTTCTTCGCCCACACCTGCGGCTGATGAATGTCACTCTCCGGCACATCTTTCAATTCCGGTAGCCACTGGCGGATAAATTCGCCTTTCTCGTCAAAGCGTTCCCCCTGAGTCGTAGGATTGAATATGCGAAAGTACGGTGCCGCGTCGGTGCCCGTTGAGGCCGCCCACTGCCAGCCACCGTTGTTGGCCGCCAGATCGCCATCGATCAGTTGCTGCATGAAGTAGCGCTCACCTTCATGCCAGTCGATCAACAGATCTTTCACCAGAAAGCTGGCAACAATCATGCGCAGGCGATTGTGCATCCAGCCCAGTGTGTTGAGTTGGCGCATTGCCGCATCGACGATGGGATAACCGGTTTTGCCCTGCTGCCACGCGGTGAGATGCGCCTCGTTTTTCTGCCACTGTACGTTATGCGTCCACTCCACAAACGGCTGGTGCTTGCACAACGCTGGAAAGGCCACCATCAGATGACGGTAAAACTCGCGCCAAATCAGTTCATTCAGCCATGTAAAGGCTTTACCTTCGTTCAACGCATCAGGATGTTCTTTTAATATACGATGTAAGCACTGGCGCGGAGACAGCACTCCGATGGCGAGATAGGGCGAGAGGCGGCTGGTGCCATCTAGTGCCGGTAAATCGCGCACGTCGGGATAGTGCTGCACCGATTGTTTGCCGAAATGGCGCAATTGCTTCAGCGCTGCCTCTTCCCCAGCCGGAAATAGCGATGCATCGAAATCTTCCTGCGGATAATCAAAAGCAGGGATTTTCTTACCCGCACTGATCGGCCCATCACGGCGCGCTTTCGGTGCATGATGACACTCCGGTAACCCCTGATGCAGTCGACGGACAAAGGCGCGGCTGAACGGTGTGAAGACTTTAAACATGGTGTGATTGCCGGTCTGCACGCTGCCAGGCGGCAATAACAGGCTGTCATCGAAGCCCTGGCAAATTACTCCCTGAGCATCGAGACGCTTTTCGGCGGTCGCATCACGTTCGCGCTCATTAATCTCGTACTGATAGTTGTAATACAACTCATCCACCTGATGCTGGTCGCAAAACGCACTCAGGTAATCCACAGAAGCAGCAAAGTCATCGCACTGATGGTAATGCAACGGAATACCGCGCTCGGCCAGTGAATCTTGCAACGCACACAGATTCTGGTGAATGAAGGCCGCCTGCTTCGGTGCCATATGGTGTTGCTGCCACTGTTTAGGCGTGGCAATAAACAGCGCCAGCACCCTGGCATGGCTGTCGCGGCAGGCAGCAGCCAGCGCAGTGTTGTCATTGATGCGCAGATCGTTACGCAACCAGACTAAGTGGGTGGTCATAATGCTCCGGGATTATTGTCCGTAGCGCAGACGCAGCGCTTCCGGGTAAGGATCAAAGTAACGCTGCTGCGCCAGCCACGGATGCGGATACTCCGCCATGTAATGTTTCAGCATGGTGATGGGAACCAACAGTGGCTGGACGCCAGTGCGATAACGATCGATTAGCTGCGCCAGTTCCTGGCGCTGTGGTGAGGACAACTGCGGGCGGAAGTAGCCCTGTACATGCATCAGCACATTGGTGTGATTACGACGCGAAGCCTGATGGGACATCAAATGCATCAGGCGAATCCGGTATTCATAGGCGTAATCATCCAATGAATCCCACTGCTCCATCGCGGCCACAAAGCGTCCCATCTCGCGATACTCATCCTGCGCATGCGACAGCAGCAGCAACTTGTATCGACTGTGGAAGGCGATCAGCTTGTGGCGGGTTAAACCGCTGCGCCACATTTCATTGAACTCATGCAGCGCATACACGCGGCCCATAAAGTTTTCGCGGATAGCATCATCATGCAAACGGCCATCTTCCTCTAAAGGCAGCCATGGCATCTCTTTTTGCAGAAAGGCAGTGAATACGCCGGTGCCCGCTTTGCGATTGTCATTGGTATCGGGCTGATAGACGCGCACGCGCTCAAGACCGCAGCTGGGTGATTTTGCGCAGAGAATATAGCCGCAAAGGTGATGCAGGGATTTCACGCGATCGGCCGACCAGCGCTCCATCTCATCGGTCACCTCTTGCCCGCCATCTTTACTGAAACAAAGATGGATTTGATCATCCGACTCTTTGACCAGACGTAGTGCGGGACGCGGCGTGGGCAAGCCAATTGCCATTTCCGGACACACCGGTTCAAAGCGGATAAAGGGAGTCAGTTCTTCAGTTGCAAAAGCGAAACGCTTGTGGCCACCGTCAAAACGGACCTTATCCCCGAGCAGGCAAGCGCTGATACCGACAGGAATTTTTTCGCTCATACTTGTACAACCTCCAAATTCTTGTAGAGGTTTAAGTGTAGCTGAAACGGCGAGGGATAACAGCGGGTAACCGGGGAATACAGACAAAGTTTAGAATAAAAAAACCCGGCGCTTGATTGAAGCTGCCGGGTTCTAAAGGAGTCGTTGAAACGCTTACCAGTGGATGCTGCCTATCGCTTCTGTCTGCGCCAGCCAGACTGGCTTGGTGCTGGTCTTACACCAGACGCGGTGCAGATAGCTATAGAAACGGGCACGATCCTGGCGGAACAGCATGACGGGCAAGGCAAGTATGCCGACCAATACCGCCAGAAAACGGCGCAACACGATTTTATAGAGTGGATATGCCTGATACATGATTGCCTCCTGGGGTAATTTTTGCGTTGAAATGTGATCTGCCTCAGATATTACGCCTGGTTGTGTAATTTTACTACTCATCCGACCACTAATTTTGGTCTTTTTTTGTGCTTTACGGCTTAAGCTGAAAGTAAGTTACATAATTGTAAACGTAGGGATCTCGCAAGGTTACAAACATCATGACGGACGCGGTGACCAATTCTTGATAAAGTGCCGTGTTAACTTTACCTGTGGCAGGAGTCAGCGTGACGACCATCTTGATTGTTGAAGATGAAAAAGAGATTCGCCGTTTCGTGCGCCTGGCGCTGGAAAGCGAAGGTCTGAAAATTGTGGAAGCGGAGCAATTACAGCGCGGGCTGATTGAAGCAGCGACACGAAAGCCGGATTTAGTGATCCTCGATCTTGGGCTGCCGGATGGTGACGGCAACGACTTTATCCGTGAAGTGCGCCAGTGGAGCAGCATGCCGGTGATTGTGCTGTCTGCGCGCAGTGATGAGCAGGACAAAATCGATGCACTGGATGCCGGTGCAGATGATTATCTGACTAAGCCGTTTGGTATCGGCGAGTTACTGGCCCGCGTGCGCGTGGCGTTACGTCGCCATCAAAGCAGCCAGCCTGAGCCGATCGTGAAATTTGGGGAAGTGAGTGTCGATCTGGCTGCGCGCCGCGTGCTGCGTAACGAACAGGAAATTCACCTGACGCCCACCGAGTTTCGCCTGCTGAGTTTGTTGCTGAACAATGCCGGAAAAGTGCTGACGCAGCGTCAGTTGCTGAATCAGGTGTGGGGGCCGAATGCGGTGGAGCACAGCCACTATCTGCGCATTTATATGGGACATCTTCGTCAGAAGCTGGAAAGCAATCCCACCCAACCCAGCCATCTGCTGACCGAAACCGGTATCGGCTATCGGTTTATGCCATAAAAAAACGACCCATGTTGTCACGTGGGTCGTTCCATGGAAAACGCGTGAAAAGGCGCACATAGCGCGCCTCGACGTTTAATTACGCGTTTTTCAGCACTTCGCTAACAATCTCTACCGCTTCTTTCTCGATCTGCTGGCGATGCTCAGCGCCAAGGAAGCTTTCACAGTAGATTTTGTAAGCGTCTTCCGTGCCTGACGGACGCGCAGCAAACCAACCGTTTTCGGTCATCACTTTCAGACCACCGATTGACGCGCCGTTGCCCGGTGCAGCGGTCAGACGTGCAGTAATCGGATCGCCCGCCAGCGTGTCAGCACTCACCATTTCCGGCGAAAGCTTAGACAGTGCCGCTTTTTGCGCTGAGGTCGCCGGCGCCTGCAGACGGTTATAGCTTGGCGCGCCGAAGCGTGCTGCCAGTTCGTCATAGTGCTGCTGCGGGTTCTTGCCGGTCACCGCAGTGATTTCGGCTGCCAGCAGGCACAGGATGATACCGTCTTTATCGGTCGACCAGGCTGAGCCATCGAAGCGCAGGAAGGAAGCACCCGCGCTCTCTTCTCCGCCGAAACCGAAGCTGCCATCAAACAGGCCATCAACAAACCATTTGAAGCCGACAGGCACTTCAACCAGCTTGCGACCGATGTCGTTGACCACGCGGTCAATCATCGCGCTGGAGACCAGGGTTTTACCCACCGCCACATCTTTGCCCCACTGCGGGCGATGCTGGAACAGGTAGTTGATCGCTACAGCCAGATAATGGTTCGGGTTCATCAGGCCAGCAGGCGTGACGATGCCGTGACGGTCGTAATCCGGGTCGTTACCGAACGCCAGATCGAACTTATCTTTGTACGCCAGCAGACCCGCCATCGCGCACTCAGACGAACAGTCCATACGCACCACGCCATCTTTATCCAGATGCATGAAACGGAAGGTCTGATCGACCGCATCATTAACAATGGTCAGATCCAACTTATAGTGCTCAGCAATACGCTGCCAGTAAGCGATACCGGAGCCACCTAATGGATCAACGCCGATTTTCAGGCCCGCTTTCTGGATTGCCGGGAAGTCAATGACTTCAGCCAGACCTTCAACATAGGGCTGAATCAGATCCTGCTCAACGATATGGCCGCTTGCCCAGGCCTGATCCAGCGGCAGACGTTTCACGTCTTTCAGTTCGCCTTTGATCAGCTGGTTAGCGCGATCTTCCACCACCTTGGTGACGTTGGTATCAGCCGGACCGCCGTTTGGCGGGTTGTACTTGATGCCACCATCTTCTGGCGGGTTGTGTGAAGGCGTGATGACGATACCGTCCGCCTGCGCGCCACCGCGTTTGTTGTGTTCCAGAATGGCGTTGGAGATCGCCGGCGTTGGCGTGTAGCCATTATCCTGCTGCACGATCACATCTACACCGTTCGCCGCCAGCACTTCCAGCACCGACAGAATCGCCGGCTCAGACAGTGCGTGAGTATCTTTACCCACATAGCACGGACCGGTGATGCCATTCTTTTTGCGCTCTTCTGCGATGGCTTGCGCAATCGCCAGAATGTGCACTTCATTGAAGCTTTGGCGTCCCGCGCTGCCGCGGTGGCCAGAAGTGCCAAATTTCACCGCATGGTCCGGGTTAGCCGCATCGGGCTTCAGGACGTAATACTGCGAGGTTAATTGTGCAACGTTAATCAAATCGCTCTGCTGGGCAGGCTGCCCGGCACGGGGGTGATTGGCCATTGGCGCTTCTCCCTGACGCTTCAGTTTAAATGGTGCCGCGAACTTTCTCTGTCAGTTCCTGAGGGAACTGCATCGCCAGCATGATGTGTTCCACCATGCTGCATTTGCGGCCTGTATTGGTATTGGTGATCACCCAGTACGGTGTGCCAGGAACGTGCTTCGGCTTAGTATGGGTGCCATTTTGCAGCAGCGTATGCTCGTCACCCGCAAAATAGACGCGAGTGCGGCCCTGCAGCGAGGCAGTCGCATCAGCAAAGGCTGCTGGATCAAGACGATAGAGCGTTGACAGTACCAGCATAAAGCGATTAACCGCCTTATTCTGCTCAGCATACTGATCAGAGAGCAGCAGTTCACGCACGGCGCGTACGCGATCCTGAGGACGCGCTTCGCTGCGCACTGGCTGCGCTTCCTTGACCGAAGCCGAAGCCGCAGCGACAGGTGCAGTCGGTGCGGTCTGGCCCGCGGTAAACTTCAGCATGCGGCGCAAAATATCCGAGGCGCTTTCACCAATGTGCTGCGTGTGGCTGGCAATATAACGGTAGAGTTCTTCGTCAACTTCAATCGTTTTCATCTTATTCCGTACAATTCTGGCAAATGACAGAACCACGCTTTATTGCAACGGCCTTAGCAAAATCGAGCTGTGCAAAACGTGAGCGGGCTCTAACATAAGGATTATAAAGTTAAATCCGTGGCAGCCGATAGCGCTGGCGTCGTTTCAGGGCAAAAGTCGGAATATGCCCTAATGCCTGGCCGGCTGGCTCCTGGACAGGTGAATCCATGATACCCTAAGCCAAGGTCACAACCGTAAGAACTTTAGCCATGATTTTGAACGCCCGTCTGCAAACTGAACAATCTCCCCCTGAAGCGTCCCCGATTCTGTTAATTCATGGCCTGTTTGGCAGCCTGGATAACCTTGGCGTGCTGGCACGCGGCGTACGGGATGCTCGCCCCACGTTACAAGTGGACGTACGCAACCATGGTTTATCTGAGCGCAGTGAGGTGATGAATTATCACGCCATGGCGCAAGATATCGTTGAGACGCTGGATGCACACCAGATTGAACGCGCTGGCGTGATAGGCCACTCGATGGGCGGTAAGATCGCCATGGCACTGAGTGCCGTGGCCCCCGAACGTATTGAGAAGATGGTGCTGATCGATATCGCGCCCGTGGATTACCAAACCCGCCGCCACGATGAAATCTTTGCCGGTATTCGCGCCGTCACCGCCGCGGGTGTGACGCGTCGCAGTGAAGCGGCCGAGGTGATGCGCCAACATGTCGCCGAAGAGGGGGTGATTCAGTTTATCCTCAAGTCCTTTGTCGAGGGCGAATGGCGCTTTAACGTGCCGGTGTTGTGGGACAACTACACCACGATTTCTGGCTGGGAAGAAGTTCCCGCCTGGCCACATCCCGCATTGTTTATTCGCGGTGGCGATTCTCCTTACCTCGACAATCAGCACCGCGATGCACTGCTGCGTCAGTTCCCGCAGGCACACGCACACGTGATTAGCGGGGCCGGTCATTGGGTCCATGCCGAAAAACCTGATGCGGTTTTGCGCGCAGTTCGTCGTTTTTTTAACCTGTAAAAGCAAAAGCTTGCCGTATGCGGTTTAGGGTTGGCGTCGCGGATGGCGCTGGAGTATGATGTCGCGCTAAAAATTTGCCGCGGATGATTTTTTCGCCGCGGTCGGGCCGATAATGTATAAATCGCGCAGCGCCTTTCCGCCGTTCGCGCCCACTCAGTTTCACTAATCATGGCAAAAGAACAGACTGACCGTACCACGCTTGATCTTTTTGCAGACGAGCGGCGTCCTGGTCGACCCAAAACCAGCCTGCTGACACGTGACGAACAGTTGCGTATCAACAAACGTAACCAGCTCAAGCGCGATAAAGTGCGAGGGCTGCGTCGTGTTGAGCTGAAAATGTCCAGCGAAGCGGTTGACGCCCTGAACACGCTGGCCGAGCAACAAAACATCAGCCGCAGCGAATTGATTGAACAAATGCTGCTGGCGCAACTCAAACTGTCTTAGCGCGCTGACCGCACGCAGGAACACAAAGTTCAGGCTTTACTCGTTCCGCCCTTTTCAACGGTCTGCTATCATTCGCTAACATGTGCAGTCAATTGACTTACTTTCACAATCAGGCTTTAAGAGGTTACTTAACCCATGGCAATCGTAGGCATTTTCTTCGGCAGCGATACCGGCAACACTGAAAACATTGCAAAAATGATCCAGAAACAACTGGGTAAAGATGTCGCCGAAGTGCATGACATTGCTAAGAGCACTAAAGAAGATCTCGCAGCGTTCGACATCCTGCTGCTGGGCATTCCTACCTGGTATTACGGCGAAGCACAGTGTGACTGGGATGACTTCTTCCCTACGCTGGAAGAGATCGACTTTAATGGCAAACTGGTGGCGCTGTTTGGTTGTGGCGACCAGGAAGACTACGCAGAATATTTCTGTGATGCGATGGGCACGATTCGCGACATCATTGAACCAAACGGCGCGGTGATTGTGGGCCACTGGCCGACTGAGGGCTATCATTTTGAAGCCTCAAAAGGTCTGGCCGATGACAAACACTTCCTCGGCCTGGCGATTGACGAAGATCGTCAACCTGAGCTGACCAACGAACGTGTTGATGCCTGGGTGAAACAGATTTTTGATGAGCTGCAGTTAAAAGAGATCATCGAAGCCTGATGCCTCGCCTCCCCAATGTGAGCGCTGGCTCACATTGGGACAAAGGAATTTCCTATAAAAATAATAGCTACGGTTTTTTAACTTTTCCCCGCAAATCTGTAGAATACCCGCAATGGTCATCCGCTTATTCCTCTGATTGTTGACTGAGGCTGAGTGAAATGGAAACCCAAACCACACCGTTCCGCGCTGACGTAGGCGATGTTTATCCTTACGACTTTTGTTGATTTGCGCGATACCCCGGTTTTCATTTCACTGCTTGAGTTCTATAATGAGACGCAAATGAGAATACGTGTGACCTAAACATTCAAGGCCCCTGCGCCGTAAGTGACATGCAAAGTAACAGGACAATATCCGAATGACTGACAACAACTCCGCATTGAAGAAGGCTGGCCTGAAAGTCACTCTGCCAAGATTGAAAATTTTGGAAGTGCTTCAGGGACCGGGCCCCGAGTCCCATCACGTCAGTGCGGAAGATTTGTATAAGCGCCTGATCGATATGGGCGAAGAGATTGGCCTGGCAACGGTATATCGCGTTCTTAACCAGTTTGATGACGCGGGTATCGTCACCCGTCATAACTTCGAAGGCGGCAAATCCGTATTCGAACTGACTCAGCAGCATCACCATGACCACTTGATCTGCCTGGATTGTGGCAAAGTGATCGAATTCAGCGATGAATCAATCGAAACGCGTCAGCGTGAGATTGCCACTCGCCATGGCATTAAACTCAGTAACCACAGCCTGTACTTGTACGGCCACTGTGCACTGGGAGACTGCCGCGAAGACGAGACGCTCCACGATAAGTAATTGAGTGTGCTATGCAATATAAAAAAACCGGTGCTGGTCACCGGTTTTTTTATGCCTGTTATCAAGCGATAAAGGTCTCGTGGAGGTAGCGCCAGCGAGGAATGGTGGTGCTGCAATCCAGCACAGCCAAAGAGATGCGCGTTTGATGGGTGCCGTTCAACATCTGCAGTTCACGATACTGAATCGTCACTTCCTGGCTCTGTTGAGAAATGATGGCATGCTCACTGGTGGCAATGCGCAGCCCTTCCCGCTGACCGTGCAGTTTGCGAAACAGCACTTCGGTCTCATTCAGATCCAGTTGCTTACCCAGCGGCGTCACCATTTTGAAATCCGGGTGAAAGTGTGACAAAAGCAGTTCCATGCTGTCATCACTGCCTTCTACCTGGTTAAAAACACGTTCAATAAGCTGATGTAATACCACCACACTATGCTTAGCTTCCAGGGCGAGACTTGTCATTTTTTTTCCTTTGATAACCCGCAGAGCTCTATTTAGAGCGCATAGCCTACCTGAAATACAATTTTTCACACTCGCAAATGGGTTAATTTTGCTAAAGTCAGAATTGTCGCAAAATAGACAACAAGCTCAGCTTGCCGCCTTCAGCATAATTGATTGCCCGTGGCGAATTACAGGCAATAAAAAAGGGCGATTGCTCGCCCTTTCATGATCATATTGTGCAATCGACGAAAGATATTACTCGCCAATCTTCGCGAAGGTATCGCGCAGTCCAACCGTGCGGTTAAACACCAATTTACCCGGCTGTGAGTAGACACTATCGGCACAGAAATAACCTTCACGTTCAAACTGATAAGCTGCGGTAGTGGCCGCTTCACGCAAACCAGACTCCACGAAGCCCTGTTTGATCTCCAGCGAGTTCGGGTTAATGGTGGTGAGGAAATCCTCAGCCGCCGCGGGGTTTGGCACGCTGAACAGACGGTCGTAAAGACGGAACTCAGCTGGCAGTCCATGAATGGCGGAAACCCAGTGGATCACACCTTTCACTTTGCGACCATCCGCCGGATCCTTGCTCAGGGTGTCAACATCACAAGTGGCATAGATGCAGGTAATGTTACCCTCTTCGTCTTTCGCCACACGCTCAGCACGAATCACATAAGCATTGCGCAGACGCACTTCTTTGCCCAGAACCAAACGTTTGTACTGTTTGTTGGCTTCTTCACGGAAGTCAGCGCGATCGATCCACACTTCACGGCTGAACGACACTTCACGCGTGCCCATCTCCGGCTTGTTTGGATGATTAGGCATGGTCAGCGTTTCTTCGTGGCCGGCGGGCAGGTTTTCGATCACCACTTTCAACGGGTCAAGTACCGCCATCGCGCGTGGTGCGTTCTCATTGAGATCGTCACGAATACAGGATTCCAGCGACGCCATCTCAACGATATTGTCCTGTTTAGTCACGCCGATGCGGCGGCAGAATTCACGAATCGAGGCCGCGCTGTAACCACGACGGCGCAGACCTGAAACGGTCAGCATGCGGGGATCATCCCAGCCTTCCACCACTTTCTCGGTGACCAACTGCGTCAGCTTGCGCTTCGACATCACCGCGTATTCCAGATTCAGCCGCGAGAATTCGTACTGGCGCGGATGCTGCGGAATGGTGATGTTGTCCAGCACCCAATCGTAAAGGCGACGGTTGTCCTGGAACTCCAGCGTACACAATGAGTGGGTAATGCCTTCGATCGCATCCGAAATGCAGTGCGTGAAGTCGTACATCGGGTAGATGCACCACTTGCTGCCGGTCTGATGGTGATCGGCAAACTTAATACGGTACAGCACCGGATCGCGCATCACAATGAAGCTGGATGCCATGTCGATTTTGGCACGCAGACAAGCTTTACCTTCCTCGAAACCGCCATCACGCATTTTCTGGAACAGCGCAAGGTTCTCTTCCACGCTGCGGTCGCGGTACGGGCTGTTTTTACCCGGCGCAGTCAGGGTGCCGCGATATTCACGGATCTCTTCAGCAGACAACTCATCAACGTAAGCCAGACCTTTATTGATCAGCTCAACGGCGTAGTTAAACAGTTGGTCGAAATAGTCTGAGGAGTAACGAATGTTGCCGCTCCACTCAAAGCCCAGCCATTGCACGTCACGCTTGATGGATTCAACGAACTCCAGGTCTTCTTTCACCGGGTTAGTATCGTCAAAACGCAGGTTGCACTGTCCTTGATAATCTTGGGCGATACCAAAGTTCAGGCAGATAGATTTCGCATGGCCAATATGCAGATAACCATTGGGCTCAGGCGGGAAACGGGTATGCACACTGCTGTGCTTACCGCTCGCCAAGTCTTCGTCGATGATCTGACGAATAAAGTTCGTTGGGCGGGCTTCAGCCTCACTCATCTCAAAATCCTCAAAACAATAGCGGGTGATTTGTACCACGAAGTAACGGAGTATGATCCACAAAGCGCAGGAGGGAAACAACCGTTTGTTGGTCGTTTTAAAACAAAAAAGGCAGGAATTGCTTCCTGCCTTCTGGCTAAATCACAAGGACTTAGTTTTTCACTTCATACAACGGTGTCACACCTGCAACCACTGAACCGCTGGCCAGCAGATTCAGTCCGGCGAAATCATCGCTGTTGCTGACCACCACCGGGCTAATCATTGAGCGCGCGTTGGCGTTGAGGAAGTCCAGATCCATCTCCAGAATCGGCTGACCGGCAGTGACGGTTGCTCCCTCTTCTACCAGACGTGTGAAGCCTTTTCCTTCCAGCGCCACGGTGTCCAGGCCCATGTGCACCACGATCTCAACGCCGTTAGCGGCTTCCAGACAGAACGCATGGTTGGTGTTAAAGATTTTCACCACGGTACCGGCAATCGGTGCCACCACGGTTTTGTCGGTTGGCTTGATTGCCAGACCATCGCCCACCGCTTTGCTGGCGAACGCCTCATCCGGCACCGCGTCGAGCGCGACAATCTCACCGGTCACCGGTGCCACCAGCGTAGCAATCACCGCTTTTTCGGTGTTCAGCACGGCTTGAGGTTTTGCCGCAACAGGCGCTGCTGCTGCAGGAGCGGAAGCCGCAGCAACCGGGCCTTTGCTCAATACCGTTTTCATTGCGGAGGCGATGCTTTCAGCCTGCGTGCCGACAATCACCTGCACGCTCTGCTTGTTCAAACGAATCACACCAGACGCACCCAAACGTTTCGCCACGCCTTCATTCACCTGGGCTGAGTCTTTGACGTTCAGACGCAGACGAGTAATGCAGGCATCGATGTTGGTCAGGTTGTCTGAACCGCCGATGGCGGCAATGTAGCGGCGTGCCAGTGATTCGGTCTGGCTTTCACCGTTACCGCTGTGATCAACGTTGACGTCGTAGCCGTCAGTTTCATCGCCCGCAGACAATTCACGACCCGGTGTCATCAGATTGAATTTCTGAATAGTGAAACGGAATACCACATAGTAGATGGCGAAGAACACCAGGCCTTGTGGGATCAGCATCCACCAATTCACCGCCAGCGGGTTACGCGTTGACAGCACCATATCCACTAAGCCGGCACTGAAGCCGAAGCCAGCAATCCAGTGCATGCTCGCGGCGATAAATACGGAGATACCGGTCAATACCGCATGGATCACATACAACACCGGTGCCACGAACATGAAGGAGAATTCCAGCGGTTCAGTGATCCCCGTGAAGAAGGCCGCGAAGGCTGCCGCCAGCATGATACCGCCGACTTTCGCGCGGTTTTCTGGACGTGCGCAGTGGAAGATAGCCAATGCTGCACCCGGCAAGCCAAACATCATGATCGGGAAGAAGCCCGCCTGATAGCGACCGGTGATGCCCGGGATACCCGTGCCATTCGCGATTGATTGTGCACCGCCAAGGAACTTAGGAATATCGTTAATGCCTGCCACGTCAAACCAGAATACGGAGTTCAGTGCGTGATGCAGACCGACCGGAATCAGCAAGCGGTTAAAGAAGGCATACACGCCTGCGCCCACCGAGCCCATTTTCTGAATGTGCTCACCGAAGTTCACCAGGCCGCCGAAGATGATTGGCCAGATGTACATCAGGATAAACGCCACAACGATCATCAGGAATGAGACAAGGATCGGCACCAAACGGCGCCCGCTGAAGAACGACAGCGCTTTGGGCAGCTCAACATGGCTAAAGCGGTTATACACTTCAGCGGAGAGAATACCGACCAGAATACCCACGAACTGGTTGTTGATCTTGCCGAAGGCAGCAGGCACCTGATCGACCGGAATCTTCTGAATCATCGCTACTGCGGCAGGTGAACAGAGTGTCGTCACCACCAGGAAGCCCACGAAGCCGGTTAACGCGGCCGCACCATCTTTATCTTTGGACATACCGTAAGCCACACCGATGGCAAACAGCACTGACATATTTTCGATAATGGCAGAACCGGACTTGATCAGCAGAGCGGCCAGCGCATTGCCTGCACCCCAGCTGTCTGGATCAATCCAATACCCTACCCCCATCAAGATTGCCGCTGCCGGCAGTGTCGCTACCGGCACCATAAGCGCGCGGCCGACCTTTTGCAGATATCCTAAAATACTCACCTTTTTCTCCCCCTATGAGACTGGCGTTTGCCGTAGCGCGGGTTGATTTTATTATCCCTACGCTCGGTACCTTGATGACATCTTTCACCACGAGGCGCAGTGTAAAGATAAATTAATTCGCCTCGCAAATTAAAACCACAGTAACTGTGACTTTAATCACCATAATGGACGTTTATCACTGCGAAATGCTAGCCACCACCACAAACTTATTTTATGATGAAAAATATCAGGTCGCACTTTTCCCTGCTGGTTGCGCTTAAACCGATTACGCTTAATGGCAGCAACCTAAACCAGCATCGGCGACAACAATTTCCTAATCTTAATTGAGGTGAAGACATGAGACTGATCCCTTTGGCCACACCGACCCAGGTGGGTAAATGGGCTGCACGCCACATTGTTAACCGCATTAATGCGTTTAAGCCTAGCGCAGAACGTCCCTTCGTGCTGGGCTTGCCAACCGGTGGTACGCCACTGGAAGCTTACAAGCACCTGATTGATATGCACAAAGCGGGCCAGGTTAGTTTCAAGCATGTGGTGACGTTCAATATGGACGAATACGTGGGCCTGCCAAAGGAGCATCCGGAAAGCTACCACAGCTTCATGTACCGCAACTTTTTCGATCACGTTGATATCCAACCAGAAAATATCAATCTTCTGAATGGCAATGCGCCAGATATTGACGCAGAATGTCGCCAGTACGAAGAGAAGATTCGCTCTTACGGTAAAATTAATCTGTTTATGGGCGGCGTGGGCAACGACGGACACATTGCCTTTAATGAGCCGGCTTCTTCACTCTCTTCCCGCACCCGCATCAAAACCCTGACGCACGATACCCGCATCGCCAACTCGCGTTTCTTTAACGGTGATGTCGATCAGGTGCCAAAGTACGCTCTGACCGTGGGTGTGGGTACGCTTCTGGATGCCGAAGAAGTGATGATTCTGGTGACGGGCCATCTTAAAGCGCAGGCGTTGCAGGCCGCTGTAGAAGGTAACGTTAATCATATGTGGACCATCAGCTGCCTGCAGCTGCATGCGAAATCTGTGGTGGTGTGTGACGAACCGGCCACCATGGAACTGAAAGTGAAAACCGTGAAATATTTCCGCGAAATGGAAGCGGAAAATATGAAAGGTGTGTGAGAACACGTTGTGAAAAACCTGCTGCCGTAAGGTGGCAGGCTTAGCCGGGAGAGAAAAACGATGTACGCATTAGTGAACGGCCGGATTTTTACCGGTCATGAAATTCTGGATAATCATGCAGTGGTGATTGCAGATGGCCTGATTGAGCGCGTGTGCCCACGAGATGCGCTTGATGCAACGATGACACAGCAGGATGTGGCTGGTGCGTTTATCGCTCCCGGATTTATTGATTTGCAGTTAAACGGCTGCGGCGGCGTGCAGTTTAACGATGATATCGATGCGCTGAGCGTGGAAACGCTGGAAATCATGCAGCGTGCCAACGAAAAATCAGGCTGCACCAGCTATCTGCCAACGCTGATCACCAGCACCAATGCTTTGATGAAGCGTGCCATCGAAACCATGCGCGCCTATCTGGCCAAACACCCTAATCAGGCGTTAGGCCTACACCTGGAAGGTCCATGGCTAAACAAAGCCAAAAAAGGTACCCATAATCAAGATTTGATTCGTCTGCCCGATGCGGAGATGGTCGATTTTCTTTGCGCCAACGCAGACGTGATCACCAAAGTGACGCTGGCGCCAGAAAATGCCGGTGCCGAGGTGATTGGCAAGCTGCGCAATGCCGGCATTATTGTTTCTGCGGGTCATTCAAACGCCACTTATGAAGAAGCCAAAGCGGGCTTTAGTGCGGGTGTCTCTTTTGCCACTCACCTTTATAATGCCATGCCAACCTTTGCAGGGCGTGAACCTGGTCTGATCGGTGCGCTGTTTGATTCACCTGATGTATACTGCGGCATCATTGCGGATGGTTTACATGTCCACTACGCTAACGTGCGTAATGCAAAGCGCATCAAAGGTGACAAGCTGGTGTTGGTAACGGATGCGACCGCACCCGCTGGCGCGTCAATTGATAAATTCATTTTTGCAGGCAAAACAATATACTATCGCGACGGCCTTTGCGTTGACGAAAACGGTACCTTAAGCGGTTCTGCGCTCACCATGATTGAAGCGGTGCAAAACAGCGTAGAACATTGTGGTATCGCGCTGGATGAAGCTTTGCGCATGGCAACGCTCTACCCGGCCCAGGCAATGGGTGTGGAAAAACAGCTGGGTTCAGTGACAGCAGGAAAAGTCGCTAACCTCACTGTCTTTACCCGCGATTATCAAATCACTAAGACGTTAGTCAATGGAGACGACGTCCTCAGCGAGTAAGTACTGAATGACCACTGGCGGCCAGACTCAAATAGGAAATGTCGATCTTGTCAAACAACTCAATAGTGCAGCCGTTTACCGGCTAATTGATCAACAAGGGCCGATATCGCGTATACAGATTGCCGATCTCAGCCAGCTTGCGCCCGCCAGCGTCACGAAAATTACCCGCCAGCTTATTGAGCGCGGCCTGATCAAAGAGGTAGAGCAACAAGCCTCTACCGGTGGTCGCCGCGCCATTTCCATCATTACCGAAACTCGCCATTTTCATACCATCGGCGTTCGCTTAGGACGCAATGATGCCACGCTGACATTATTCGATCTGAGCGGAAAATCGCTGGCGCAGGAAGATTATCCCCTGCCTGAGCGCACCCAGGAAACGCTGGAGAATGCGCTGTTCAATGCCATCACGGCATTTATGGCGGCGCATCAACGCAAGATTCATGAATTAATCGCGATCGCGGTGATTCTGCCAGGCCTGGTGGACCCGATTAACGGCATTATTCGCTATATGCCGCACATTGCTGTCAGCCACTGGCCGCTGGTATCCAGCTTGCAGAAACGCTTTAACGTCACCAGCTTTGTCGGTCACGATATCCGTAGTCTGGCGCTGGCGGAGCACTATTTCGGTGCAAGTCGTGACTGTGCAGACTCCATTCTGGTGCGTTTACATCGCGGTACCGGCGCGGGCATCATCGCTAACGGCCATATTTTCCTCGGCAGCAACGGCAACGTGGGCGAAATTGGCCACATCCAGGTCGATCCCTTGGGTGAGCGCTGCCACTGCGGCAACTTTGGCTGTCTGGAAACGATTGCCGCCAATGGCGCGATTGAAAATCGCGTGCGCCATTTGCTCAACCAGGGCTATCCCAGCACGCTGACGCTGGATAACTGCCTGATGCCGCAAATTTGCCGTGCCGCCAACCAGGGCGATGCGCTGGCCTGCGAAGTGATTGAGTATGTAGGGCGTTATCTCGGGAAAGCGATTGCGATTGCCATTAACCTGTTCAACCCACAAAAGGTGGTATTGGCGGGGGAAATCACCGATGCAGACAAAGTGCTGTTCCCGGCGATTGAAGGCTGCATTAATACCCAGGCGCTGAATGCCTTCCGCAAAAACCTGCCGGTGGTGCGTTCCGAACTGGATCACCGTTCCGCTATTGGCGCCTTTGCCCTGGCGAAACGTGCGATGCTGAATGGTATCTTGCTGCAGCATCTGCTGGAAGAATAATTGAAGCCTGCCGTCTGGCGGGCCCGACCGGAAGCCAATATGACCATCAAAAGCGTAATCTGTGACATCGACGGCGTGTTGATGCACGACAATACCGCCGTGAAAGGCGCGAATGAGTTTCTGCAGCGCATCCTTGAAAAAGAGATGCCGCTGGTGGTGCTGACCAACTATCCGTCGCAAACCGCTCAGGATCTGGCAAACCGTTTTGCCAATGCGGGTGTCGAGGTACCGGATTCAGTGTTCTATACCTCGGCGATGGCGACCGCCGATTTCCTGCGTCGTCAGGAAGGCAAAAAAGCCTACGTGATTGGCGAAGGCGCGCTGATTCACGAACTGTATAAAGCCGGATTTACCATCACCGATGTGAATCCCGATTTTGTGATTGTTGGGGAGACGCGCTCCTTTAACTGGGAAATGATGCATAAAGCGGCTTTCTTTGTGGCTAATGGCGCACGCTTTATCGCCACCAACCCGGATACCCACGCACGCGGTTTTGTGCCAGCCTGCGGTGCACTCTGCGCCGGTATCGAAACCATCTCCGGTCGCAAACCGTTTTACGTCGGTAAGCCGAGCCCGTATATCATGCGTGCTGCGCTAAATAAGATGCATGCCCACTCGGAAGAGACGGTGATTGTCGGCGATAACCTGCGCACCGATATTCTGGCCGGATTCCAGGCGGGCCTGGAAACCATTCTGGTGCTCTCCGGGGTTTCGACGCTGAGTGACATTGATGCGATGCCTTTCCGCCCTGACTGGATTTACCCTTCAGTGGCCGATATCGACCTGTTTTAAACCTTCTCTTATCGCATTTACTTATCGCCCTGCCCGCACGTCGTGTGAGCAGGGCGTTTGTTTTTACATCCCTTTATTATGATTTTGTGCACCGTTAATTGCGCAGGAAATCATCCAAAACGCCAATTCATTAGATGCCATCTAATTTAATTGATATTCCATTAGATGAAATTCAATTTTTAAGCCATCACAACAATCTTTTTATCAAAAGATCGCAATTTAACTTGCGTTAACACCACCAGATAGCGCATTTTCTTATACATCACGCAGTCAAGGCTGCCGGACAAACGTAGAAATAACATCGCCGCAAGGTGAGATCAGGAGTCAGTTATGTGTTCGATTTTTGGTGTGCTGGATCTGAAATCCGATCCTGTTGAACTGCGCAAGAAAGCGCTGGAGTGTTCCCGTCTGATGCGTCACCGTGGACCGGATTGGTCTGGCGTGTATGCCGATGACAAAGCCATTCTGGTGCATGAGCGCCTGTCGATTGTTGACGTCAACAACGGCGCACAGCCGCTGTACAACGCTGACCACACCCACGTACTGGCCGTGAACGGTGAGATCTACAACCATCAGGCTTTGCGTGCTGAACTGAGCGATCGTTATGCGTTCCAGACCGGTTCTGACTGCGAAGTGATCCTCGCGCTGTATAAGGAAAAAGGTCTCGATTTCCTCGATGATCTGCAAGGTATGTTCGCCTTTATTCTGTGGGACAGCGTGAAGCAGCAGTATCTGATTGGCCGTGACCACATCGGGATTATCCCGCTGTACATGGGCAACGATGAGCACGGCAACCTGTTTGTCGCCTCTGAAATGAAAGCGCTGGTGCCGGTTTGCCGCACCATCAAAGAATTCCCGCCGGGAAGCTTCCTGTGCAGCAGCGATGGCGAAATCCGTCGTTACTGGCAGCGTGACTGGATGGATTTTTCTGCCGTTGCCGAGAACACCACTGACGCTGCGGGCCTGAAGCATGCACTGGAAGAGTCAGTGAAAAGCCACCTGATGTCTGACGTGCCTTATGGCGTGCTGCTGTCTGGCGGCCTCGACTCCTCTATCATTTCTGCCGTGACGAAGCGCTTTGCGGCAAAACGTGTGGAAGATGAAGATAAAAGTGATGCCTGGTGGCCACAGCTGCACTCTTTTGCGGTAGGTCTGGAAGGCTCACCTGATCTGAAAGCGGCCAAATCAGTGGCGGAACATCTGGGCACCGTGCACCACGAGATTCACTTCACCGTGCAGGAAGGTCTGGATGCGATTCGCGATGTGATTTACCACATCGAAACCTATGACGTGACCACCATTCGCGCCTCTACGCCGATGTATTTGATGTCGCGTAAAATCAAGGCGATGGGCATTAAAATGGTGCTGTCTGGCGAAGGTGCGGACGAAGTGTTTGGTGGTTACCTGTATTTCCACAAAGCACCGAACGCTCAGGAATTCCACGAAGAGAACGTGCGTAAACTGCTGGCGCTGCACATGTTTGACTGTGCGCGTGCCAACAAAGCGATGTCGGCATGGGGCGTTGAAGCGCGCGTACCGTTCCTCGATAAGAAATTCCTTGATGTGGCGATGCGCATCAACCCGGAAGACAAAATGTGCGGCAGCAACGGCAAAATGGAGAAACACATTCTGCGTGAATGCTTCTCTTCTTACCTGCCGGAGAGCGTGGCATGGCGTCAGAAAGAGCAGTTCTCTGATGGCGTAGGCTACAGCTGGATCGATAGCCTGAAAGAAGTGGCCGCGAAGCAGATCACCGATCAGCAGTTGTCTACCGCGCACTTCCGTTTCCCGTACAACACGCCGAACTCGAAAGAAGCGTATTTGTACCGCGAAATCTTTGAAGAGCTGTTCCCGATTGCCAGTGCAGCAGAGTGTGTTCCGGGCGGTCCATCCGTCGCCTGTTCATCTGCCAAAGCGATTGAGTGGGATGAAGCTTTCAAAAACATGGATGACCCATCTGGTCGTGCTGTCGGCGTGCATCAGTCCGCCTACAAATAAGCTTGTGAATGAGTAGGATAAGGGGTCTGTAAAGGCCCCTTTTTGTTTTCATCGTCGATGTGACGATAGAAAACTGCTGAATAAATCGCCACCCTGGTTACAAGCCAGTCAAACAGGCGTTTTAAGGCAAAAAACGGCAAAAAACTTGTTGACGCTACAAAGCTCAATACGCATAATGCGCCCCGCAACGCCGATGAAGGTTAGCGAAAAAAGATGGCTACGTAGCTCAGCTGGTTAGAGCACATCACTCATAATGATGGGGTCACAGGTTCAAATCCCGTCGTAGCCACCATCTTTTCGCGGGAGTGGCGAAATTGGTAGACGCACCAGATTTAGGTTCTGGCGCCGCAAGGTGTGCGAGTTCAAGTCTCGCCTCCCGCACCATTTCAGTCTTCGGCAGCCGGATGGGGTATCGCCAAGCGGTAAGGCACCGGTTTTTGATACCGGCATTCCCTGGTTCGAATCCAGGTACCCCAGCCAATCCGATATTTACTCGTGGATGCGAGTCGACAAATGGGATATCGCCAAGCGGTAAGGCACCGGTTTTTGATACCGGCATTCCCTGGTTCGAATCCAGGTATCCCAGCCATTATCGGATGCAGTAAGCAGTAAACTCAGGCTACGTAGCTCAGCTGGTTAGAGCACATCACTCATAATGATGGGGTCACAGGTTCAAATCCCGTCGTAGCCACCAAATTTTTGGGGTGTCGCCAAGCGGTAAGGCTCTGGTTTCTGATACCAGCATTCCGGGGTTCGAATCCCTGCACCCCAGCCATATTAAAGATAATTTGTAACGCCATTAATTGGGGTGTCGCCAAGCGGTAAGGCTCTGGTTTCTGATACCAGCATTCCGGGGTTCGAATCCCTGCACCCCAGCCAATTAAAGACAATTTGAAAACGCATTATTGGGGTGTCGCCAAGCGGTAAGGCTCTGGTTTCTGATACCAGCATTCCGGGGTTCGAATCCCTGCACCCCAGCCAAATTGCACAATAAAGCCCGCTTTTGCGGGCTTTATTGTTTTCTGCATCCGGGAAAATGCCAGGAGCGCCCTGCGACGCTCTGCCATCTATAAGCCCAACGCGTACTTCAGCGCCTTACGTTTCAGCGCTCCAGCATTCTCCGCTGCAATCAATCCCAGATTACGCACAAAACGCAATGGGGCCAGCGTGTTGCTAAAGGCAAAATAGAACAGATCCATCCCACCCTGCATTAGCAAATTATCGTTATAGCGTTGACGATGATAACGCTGTAACACCGCATCCGATGACCATAACTGAGCCTGGCTGCGCGCCTCCACCAACGTATTGATCAACGCATCAACATCGCGATACCCGAGGTTTACGCCCTGTCCGGCAAGGGGATTGATGGTGTGTGCTGCATCACCCACCAGCGCCAATCCCGGCAAAACATAGCGCGTAGCGTGGCGACGAACCAACGGGAATGAGGCTGCTTTCTTGACCTGAACCCGCCCAACGCGTGCCGGGAAATGGGCGTGAATCTCTTTTTCAAGCTGTGACAATGGCAACGCCTGTAGCTGGCGAATACGCGCCGGTGCGTCATACCACACCAGAGAAGCGTGGCGATCAAACAGCGGCAGAAAAGCACGTGGCCCCTCTGGCGTAAATTGCTGCCAGGTCGAATCCCCCGCATCATGCTCACATTCGACGCTAATCAGCATGCAGGACTGCGCGTATTGCCAGCCACGCACGCCAATTCCCGCCAGCTGGCGCACGCGCGAGTTGGCGCCATCCGCGCCAACCACCAGCCGCGTATCCAGCGTGGTGCCATTATCCAGCTGGACCTGCCAGCCGCCACGATGCGATTGAAGCTGCTGCAGGCTGGCGGGACAAATCAGCGTGATCCCCTCTTCCTGCATCTTTTCCCACAGCGCACGTTGCAGCACGCTGTTTTCCACCATATATCCCAGTTCTGGCAAGCCCAGCGAGGCAGCATCAAAGGTCACATGTGCACTTTGCCACTCCCAGGTTTCGAGCTTGCGATAAGGCGCACAGCGCATCGCCAGCACGCGTTCCCACACATTCAACTGACGCAGCAGTGCTACCGACGAGGCTCCAATCGCGGAAATGCGGACATCGGGCGGGCTTTCTGCATCAAACGCAGCGGGTTCGGCACGTTCAATCACCGCCACACGAAATTGCTGCTGTGCCAGTCCACAAGCCAGCGCGGCACCAACCATACCGCCGCCCACCACCACCACATCAAAATGTGAATCCTGCATTGACTCTAATCCTTCTGCTTGTCGTGATAGCTCACGTCATCACGTTGATAGATAAAGTGTACCGGAAATTGGCTGCACAATCTCAGACCCTGCTGTGCTGGTCACAACAGCAGCAAAGCATTACAATACGCGCCCTGCACTTCCCTGCTCTGAATCAATGGCTAGTTCGATGACCAAAAAACTGCATATTAAAACCTGGGGCTGTCAGATGAATGAGTACGATTCATCAAAGATGGCCGATCTGCTGAACAGCACGCACGGTTACACCCTGACCGAGGACGCTGAAGAGGCGGATGTCCTGCTGCTCAACACCTGCTCGATCCGTGAGAAGGCGCAGGAGAAGGTTTTCGCGCTGTTAGGACGCTGGAAGAAATTGAAAGCGATAAATCCTGACGTGATTATTGGCGTCGGCGGCTGTGTCGCTTCGCAGGAAGGTGAACGCCTGCGTGAACGCGCCAATTGCGTGGATATTGTATTTGGTCCACAGACACTGCATCGCTTGCCAGAGATGCTGAATCAGGTGCGCGGGACGAAAAGCCCGGTGATTGACATCAGCTTCCCGGAAATCGAGAAATTTGACCGTCTGCCAGAACCGCGTGCAGAAGGCCCGACGGCCTTTGTCTCCATTATGGAAGGCTGTAACAAATACTGTACTTTCTGCGTGGTGCCTTACACCCGAGGCGAGGAAGTGAGCCGTCCATGTGACGATATTCTGTTGGAAATCGCGCAACTGGCTGCGCAGGGCGTGCGAGAAGTGAATTTACTGGGCCAAAACGTCAACGCCTATCGCGGCACGACCTTTGATGACCAGCTCTGCAGCTTCGCGGAACTGTTGCGTCTGGTGGCGGCCATTGATGGCATCGACCGCATCCGCTTTACCACCAGCCATCCGATTGAATTCACTGATGACATTATTGATGTCTACCGTGACACGCCAGAGCTGGCGAGCTTCCTGCACTTGCCCGTTCAGAGCGGTGCCGATCGTATCCTGACGCTGATGAAGCGTGCGCACACCGCGCTGGAATATAAAGCCATCGTCCGCAAACTGCAGAAAGCACGTCCTGATATTCAGATGAGTTCAGATTTCATCATTGGTTTCCCTGGCGAAACGCAACAGGATTTTGAGCAGACCATGAAACTCGTGGGCGACGTGAATTTCGATGTCAGCTTCAGCTTTATCTACTCGGCCCGTCCGGGTACGCCTGCCGCTGATTTGCCTGACGATGTGTCGGAAGAAGAGAAAAAGCAGCGCCTGTATATTCTGCAGGATCGCCTCAATCAGCAGGCGATGGCGTGGAGCCGCCGCATGCTCGGCACCACACAGCGTGTGCTGGTAGAAGGCATCTCACGTAAAAATGTCATGGAACTGACCGGACGCACCGACAACAACCGCGTGGTGAACTTCGAAGCGCCTGTTGAGATGATCGGTAAGTTTGTTGACGTGGAAATTGTCGATGTCCATGCCAACTCGCTGCGTGGCAAACTGATCCGCACTGAAGATGAAATGGCATTGCGTGTCAGCCTCAGCCCCGATGCGGTGATAGCCCGCACGCGCCGTGAAAATGACATCGGTGTCGGTCTTTACCAGCCTTGATACTCCAACTTTGCGCGGCAGTGCACAAGGTGCTGCCGCCTGTTTCATCCCGTGCCCCTTGCATTCCACCTGCAACGCCCAAATATCGCTTCTGTAACTTGCAGCCGGGCCTTGCCCCATAAATAATTCCGTATAGATGCTCAATCTGTGATGGAGCATTGGATACACCTTCTTCAACTGGCCCTGAGTGACCCAAAGGATTCATTTGAATATCGAAACTCGTGAAATCGCCCTTGAACCGGCTGATAACCGCCGACTGATGAGCCTGTGCGGTCCGTTTGATGACAATGTGAAGCAGCTGGAAAAACGCCTCGGTGTCGAAATCAACCGCCGGGACAACCATTTCAAACTGGTGGGCCGATCGCTCAGCGTTGACGCAGCCATCAACATTCTGCGTGACCTGTACGTGAGTACTGCGCCAGTGCGTGGCCAAATCCCGGATATTGAACCGGACCAGGTGCATCTGGCGATCAAAGAGAGCCGTGTACTGGAGCAAACCGCCGAAAGCGTGCCGGAGTTTGGTAAGGCGATTCACATCAAAACCAAGCGCGGTGTGATTAAACCTCGTACGCCCAATCAGGCGCAGTATGTGGCTAATATCCTCGACCATGACATCACCTTCGGTGTGGGTCCAGCTGGTACCGGTAAAACCTATCTGGCGGTGGCCGCTGCCGTTGATGCCCTGGAACGTCAGGAAATCCGCCGTATTTTGCTGACGCGCCCTGCGGTAGAGGCCGGCGAAAAACTGGGCTTCCTGCCGGGTGACCTGAGCCAGAAAGTCGATCCTTACCTGCGTCCGCTCTACGATGCCTTGTTTGAAATGCTCGGCTTTGAGCGCGTGGAAAAGCTGATGGAGCGCAATGTGATTGAAGTGGCTCCGCTCGCTTACATGCGCGGCCGCACACTCAATGACGCCTTTGTGATTCTCGATGAAAGCCAGAACACCACCATCGAGCAGATGAAGATGTTTCTGACACGTATCGGTTTCAACTCCAAAGCGGTGATCACCGGTGACGTCACACAGATTGACCTGCCGCGCAGCACCAAATCCGGCCTGCGTCATGCCATTGAGGTTTTGGCGGAAGTCGATGAAATCAGTTTTAACTTTTTCCACAGCGAAGACGTGGTGCGTCATCCGGTTGTCGCACGCATCGTGAATGCTTATGAAGCGTGGGAAGAAGCCGATCAGAAGCGCCGTGACAAACTGGCAGAAGAGCGCAAGCGTGAAACGCTAGCGTCTCAACTTGCCGCCCCATCCAGCCCGCAGGAGCCTTCATGAGCGCGGTGATTTTAGATTTACAGTTGGCCTGTGCCGATGAAAATGGCCTGCCAGCCGAACCTGCTTTCCAGCGCTGGCTCGAAGCCGCCGTGACGCCTTTCCAGCCGGAAAGTGAAGTCACCATCCGTCTGGTGGATGAAGCGGAGAGTCATGAGCTTAATCTGACTTATCGCGGTAAGGATAAGCCGACCAACGTGCTCTCTTTCCCGTTTGAAGCGCCACCAGGGATTGAGCTGCCACTGCTGGGCGATCTGATTATTTGTCGTCAGGTTGTTGAGCAAGAAGCGGAAGAACAAGGCAAAACCGTTGAAGCCCACTGGGCGCATATGGTTGTCCACGGCACGCTACACCTGCTGGGCTATGACCATATTGAAGATGAAGAAGCCGAAGAAATGGAGGCGCTGGAGACCGAGATAATGCTTGCTCTTGGTTATCCTGACCCGTACATTTCGGAGAAAGAAGACGCCTGATCCCCTTAGGTTCAGGTTATTGCGCTGCTGGCGCGGATGCCAGCAGTTCCTTTCCCTCACCAGAGAGAACGAAATAAAAACGCCATGAGCGACGACCATTCTCAAAACAGCGACGCACCCAGTAGTAAAAAGGGATTTTTCTCCCTGTTAATTAACCAACTTTTTCACGGTGAACCCAAAAACCGTGATGAGCTACTGGGACTGATCCGCGATTCTGAGCAAAAAGAGCTGATCGACCAGGACACCCGCGACATGCTCGAAGGGGTGCTGGATATTGCCGAGCAGCGCGTGCGTGACATCATGATCCCGCGCTCCCAGATGATCACCCTTAAACGCAACCAAAGCCTTGAAGAGTGCCTTGCGGTCATTATTGATTCCGCCCACTCACGCTTCCCGGTGATCAGCGAAGATAAAGACCACGTCGAAGGCATTTTGATGGCCAAAGACCTGCTGCCGTTTATGAGCAGCGCGTCTGAACCTTTCAGCATTGAGAAAGTGCTGCGCACCGCCGTTGTCGTGCCTGAAAGTAAGCGTGTTGACCGCATGCTGAAAGAGTTCCGTTCCCAGCGCTATCATATGGCGATTGTCATTGACGAATTCGGTGGCGTTTCCGGGCTAGTCACGATTGAAGATATCCTCGAATTGATTGTCGGTGAAATTGAAGATGAATATGACGATGAAGAAGATCGTGATATCCGTCAGTTAAACCGCCATACCTATACCGTACGTGCGCTTGCGCCTATCGAGGATTTTAACGAGGTATTTGGTACCAGCTTCAGTGATGATGAAGTGGATACCATTGGCGGTCTGGTGATGCAGGGATTCGGCCACCTTCCCGCGCGCGGTGAGAGCATCGACATTGATGGTTACCAATTCAAAGTCGCGATGGCCGACAGCCGCCGTATCATCCAGGTGCATGTGAAAATTCCGGAAGACTCTCCACAACCGCAACTGGAAGACGAATAATTTTATGGCTTTAGCCTCTCTCTACTCGCAGCAGCGGGTTCGCCTGCTGCTGGCTTTGATTGCGGGTGCCGTTGGCACCCTTTCCTTTTCTCCCTATGATTTTTGGCCTGCCGCATTAGTTTCCCTGGCGGGACTGCAACTGTTGCTACTGGATCGCCGCAGCCCTCAAGCCGCCGCGATTGGCTTCGTCTGGGGCTTTGGTCTGTTCGGCAGTGGCATTAACTGGGTTTACGTCAGCATCGCCACCTTTGGTGGTATGCCTGGCCCGGTTAACGTCTTCCTGGTGATATTGCTGGCCGCTTACCTGGCGATTTATCCGATGCTGTTTGCGGCGGTGCTTAATCGCCTGTGGCCACGTGCGACCTTGTGGCGTCTGGTGCTGGCGGCACCGGCATTGTGGCAAATCAGCGAATTTCTGCGTGGCTGGATCCTGACCGGATTCCCGTGGCTGCAGTTCGGCTACAGCCAGATCGACGGTCCACTCAAAGGCCTTGCGCCGCTGGCGGGCGTTGAAACCATCACTTTCCTGTTGATGGTGATCGCCGGTCTGCTGGTGCATGCGCTTTATCATCGTACGGTGAAGAGCCTGGTGGCGGCCGCGGTATTGCTGCTGCTGCCATGGCCACTGCGCATGTTGCAGTGGTATCAGCCGCTGCCGGAACGCAGCGTGGACGTGGCGATGGTGCAAGGCAACATTCCCCAGTCGATGAAGTGGGACCCACAGCAGTTGCTGAATACGTTGCGTGTGTACACCTCTTACAGCCAGCCTTATATGGGCAAAGCGCCCATCATTATCTGGCCGGAATCGGCGATTACTGACCTTGAAAGCAATCAGCAGCCGTTCCTCAAAGCGCTGGATGCCGAACTGCGCGAGCGCGGCAGCTCGTTAATTACCGGGATTGTCGATTCACGCGTTGAAGGGGATAACCGCTACCACGATTACAACTCCGTGATTGTGCTGGGCGGCGAGCAGCCTTACAGCTATCAGAGCCACAATCGTTATCAGAAAAACCATTTAGTGCCGTTCGGGGAGTTTGTGCCGCTGGAAGATCTGCTGCGTCCGCTGGCGCCGTTCTTCGATCTGCCAATGTCGTCGTTCAGCCGTGGTGCCTATGTACAGCCGCAGTTGAAGGTGGCGGGTTATGATCTTACCAGCGCCATCTGCTACGAGATTGTGTTGGGCGAGCAGGTACGAGCCAACTTCCGTCCTGATACCAACTTCCTGCTGACAGTCTCTAACGATGCCTGGTTTGGTCATTCCATTGGCCCCTGGCAGCATTTCCAGATGGCGCGTATGCGTGCACTGGAATTGGGCCGTCCGCTGTTGCGATCCACCAATAACGGTGTCACGGCGGTGGTGAATGCCAACGGCGAGGTTGAAAAAGAGATCCCGCAGTTCACGCGTGACGTGCTGGAAGCCAGGGTAACACCCACCACTGGTGAGACCCCTTATGCCAAAGCAGGCATCTGGCCGGTATGGATTCTGACTTTAATCGGCATCGTTCTGGCGATTATTCGTCGCCGCCACTGACACTCCGATCACATTCTGACAGGCGAAGTGCTCACTTCGCCTTTTTTTTGCGCTGTTTTCCGCTCCCATCGGCTACGCTTTACCAGATTCTCTGCTGGCTTTTTCACGCATCTCACCGTGCTGGCACGATCATTGCTATTTATTTCAGTGATTTTCTCAACATCAGCGTTTTGTCAGCGTAATGCCATGTTCACGCACTATTATTTGGCACTGACACGCACCGAAACGGCGCAATGGCTTTTTATTGCCTCTTAATGGTGCGGAGCGGCTCGCAAAAAACAAACTTTTTTGTTTCATTGCGTTAACAATTCGCTATGTTAATCACTATCCTGCGCGCGGTTGCGCTAAGGGATAACTAAAAAAGCAGCACGAAATACACACAACATCACAATCTGCGCAGTTTATGTTCTGCGCAACATCCATTCAAAGGAGTAGGAACATGCAGACACGCAAAGTGGCATTATCTCTTCTGCTGTTGGGAGCAGCAGCGGGAGCGGCCCAGGCGGAAGATCTCACCGGCACCCTGAAAAAAATTAATGATAGCGGCGTGATCGTCGTTGGGCATCGTGAGTCATCAGTTCCCTTTTCTTACTACGACAACCAGCAAAAAGTGGTTGGCTATTCACAAGACTACTCAAACGCCATCGTAGCGGCGATCAAAGCCAAGCTGAACAAGCCTGATCTGCAAGTAAAAATGCTGCCGATCACCTCTCAGAACCGTATTCCACTGCTGCAAAACGGCACTTACGATTTTGAATGTGGTTCTACCACCAACAACCTGGAACGTCAGCAGCAAGCCGCCTTCTCCGATACCGTCTTCATCATCGGTACGCGTCTGCTGGTGAAAAAGGGTGGCGATATCAAAGATTTCGCGGACCTGAAAGGCAAAACCGTTGTCGTGACCTCTGGTACCACTTCTGAAGTTCTGCTGCACAAGCTGAACGACGAGAAGAAAATGGATATGCGCATCATCAGCGCCAAAGACCATGGCGATTCTTTCCGTACGCTGGAAACCGGTCGTGCCGTGGCCTTCATGATGGATGACGCGCTGCTGGCGGGTGAACGTGCTAAAGCGAAGAAACCAGACGACTGGCAGATCACTGGCACACCTCAGTCGAAAGAAGCCTACGGCTGTATGCTGCGTAAAGAAGACCCGCAGTTCAAACAGCTGATGGATGAAACCATCGCGAAAGCGCAGACCTCGGGTGAAGCCGCTAAGTGGTTCGATACCTGGTTCAAACAGCCAATCCCACCGAAGAATCTGAACATGAACTTCGAGCTGTCTTCTGACATGCAGGCGCTGTTCAAAGCACCAAACGATAAAGCACTTTGAATTAACAATGAAAACAAGGGCAGTTAGGCTGCCCTCTCGATTGCTGAACACGCGGTGCGGACAGACAGACTGCAACAGGTCGTTCCCCTGAAGCAGGACGCAAGACACCGCTCAACAATCTTATGGGTAGCCTCGCTACCCTTTTTTTACCGGAGCTCGTTATGGGTATCGATTGGAACTGGGGCATCTTTTTACAACAGGCCCCGTTCGGCAATACGACTTACCTCGGCTGGCTGTGGTCCGGATTTCAGGTTACCGTTGCGGTTTCCTGCTGCGCCTGGATTATCGCCTTCCTGGTAGGTTCCTTCTTCGGCATTCTGCGTACCGTGCCCAATCGACTGCTGTCGACCATTGGTACCTGCTACGTGGAACTGTTTCGTAATATCCCACTGATCGTCCAGTTCTTCTTCTGGTATCTGGTGGCGCCAGAACTGGTTGGCGAAAAACTGGGGATGTGGTTTAAAGCAGAACTGGACCCCAATATTCAGTTCTTCGTTTCCTCAACCATTTGCCTCGGCTTGTTCACTGCTGCGCGCGTTTGTGAACAGGTACGTGCCGCGATTCAATCATTGCCACGCGGTCAGAAAAACGCAGGGTTGGCGATGGGGCTGACGCTGCCACAAACTTATCGCTACGTGCTGCTGCCTAATGCCTATCGCGTGATTGTGCCGCCGATGACCTCGGAAATGCTGAACCTGGTGAAAAACTCTGCCATCGCTTCGACCATTGGTCTGGTGGATATGGCGGCGCAGGCCGGTAAGTTGCTCGACTACTCGGCGCACGCCTATGAATCTTTCACCGCCATTACCCTGGCTTACGTGGGTATTAACCTGGTGATCATGCTGATTATGAGTTTGGTAGAACGTAAAATTCGCCTGCCCGGCAATCTGGGAGGCAAATAATGTACGAGTTTGACTGGAGTTCGATTCCTCCCAGCCTGCCCTATTTGTGGAATGGCTTGATCATCACCTTCAAGATTACCGCCGTCGCCGTGGTGTTCGGCATTATCTGGGGCACGATTCTGGCCGTGATGCGTCTGTCGCCGTTCGCGCCGATTCGCTGGTTCGCTAAGCTGTACGTCAACCTGTTCCGCTCCGTCCCGCTGGTGATGGTGCTGCTGTGGTTCTATCTGGTGGTGCCTGCATTACTGCAACAGGTATTGGGACTTTCCCCCAAAACTGACATTCGCCTGATTTCCGCCATGATTGCTTTTGCACTGTTTGAAGCGGCCTACTATTCGGAAATCATCCGAGCGGGTATCCAGAGCATCTCACGCGGACAGTCGAATGCTGCGCTCGCGTTGGGTATGACGCACTGGCAATCAATGAAATTGATCATCCTGCCGCAGGCGTTCCGCGCCATGGTGCCACTGCTGCTGACGCAGGGCATAGTGCTGTTCCAGGATACCTCGCTGGTGTATGTGTTAAGCCTGGCTGACTTCTTCCGTACCGCTTCGACGATTGGCGAGCGTGACGGTACCCAGGTTGAAATGGTTCTGTTTGCCGGTCTGGTCTATTTTGTGATCAGCCTGAGCGCTTCGCTGTTGGTTAGCTATCTGAAAAGAAAGAGGACGGTTTAAATGATTAGCCTGAAAAATGTTTCTAAGTGGTATGGTCACTTTCAGGTGCTGACCGACTGCTCCACCGAAGTAAAAAAAGGTGAAGTGGTGGTGGTCTGTGGACCGTCCGGCTCAGGTAAGTCAACCTTGATTAAAACGGTGAACGGTCTGGAACCGGTGCAGGAAGGCAGCATTCAGGTTAACGGTACCGAAGTGAACAACAAGAAAACCAACCTGGCACAACTGCGCAGCAAAGTCGGTATGGTGTTCCAGCACTTCGAACTGTTCCCGCACCTCAGCATTGTCGATAACCTGGTGCTGGCGCAGGTCAAGGTGTTAAAGCGTGATAAAGCCGCTGCGCGTGAGAAGGGTCTCAAGCTGCTGACGCGTGTTGGTCTGGCTGCGCATGCGGAGAAGTTCCCTGGACAGCTCTCGGGCGGACAGCAACAGCGTGTGGCGATTGCCCGCGCGCTCTGTATGGACCCCATCGCGATGCTGTTTGACGAACCGACATCTGCGCTCGACCCAGAGATGATCAACGAAGTGCTGGACGTCATGGTGGAGTTGGCGAACGAAGGCATGACCATGATGGTGGTGACGCACGAGATGGGCTTTGCGCGCAAAGTGGCTAATCGCGTGATCTTTATGGATGAAGGGAAAATTGTCGAAGACACTAACAAAGATGACTTCTTTAATAACCCGCAGTCCGACCGCGCAAAAGACTTCCTCGCGAAGATCCTGCATTAATTAGCGATCTCAATTGCGCCGCTGTAGGGCTGGGGTTTCCCCATTAATCACGCAGCGGCGCGATTTTCCGCAAATCAAGGCTCAAAAGGCTGACGCTGGAAATGATCGTGCCCACACTCCGGGCAGCGCGTTAAGCTCTCCGGTGTATAGATCGCCCGGGTAAAACCGCACTTCTCACACACCAGGTTACCCAACCCCACCACTTCACCGCTTTGATAAACACCGTGATGCCGTAGATCCTGAAACACCTCGCGCCACTCTAACTGGCTTTTGTCCGTGATATCCGCCAGTTCTTTCCATACGCTCTCGCGAATGACGCGCAAGAATACGGAGTCACCGAGCACATCTGAAGATTCCTGATAACTGAGCGCGAACTCATGTAAATCACGCCTAACCGCCCGCATCACCTCATTCACTTCAGAAGAGGTCAGCGTCTTTTTCGCTAATAACTCCTGCCGTGCCTCAGCGACCAGGGCATCAACATCACGCTCGCCCTGTTCCAGCCGCTGGGTTAATGCCGCTATCGTTGCACGATACTCCTGCGCCACGTTATTCATTTTGTTCTCCTTTCCGCGGGAATAGCTGATAGTAAGTTTAGCTGTTCTGTCATATTTGCCGTGACGAAAGCGGAGTAAATCGCAAAAGGGTGAAAGCGGCGGCGCATTGAGTAGAAATCCGCTCAGCCGGGGCGTGAAATGTTGTTGAGGAAGAGCCTTATGGGTATGCTATGCGGATCTAAATGTATGCGAACCCGTCATACTTCAAGTCGCAGGTGCGTTGGCTGCACGTGTTCACGCCGTCGTTTACTTCGTTAAGCGCGAGCGTATTCACACCTTTGCCGCCTACCTGTGACGTGAACTATTCAGGGTTAACGATTTTCATAAAGGACCACAGGCAGCCATGCAAGAGCAATACCGCCCGGAAGAGATAGAATCCCGCGTCCAACAGCACTGGGACGAAAACGAAACCTTTAAAGTGACCGAGCAGGAAGGCAAAGAGAAATACTACTGCCTTTCTATGCTGCCCTATCCTTCTGGCCGCCTACACATGGGCCACGTGCGTAACTACACCATCGGCGATGTGATTGCGCGCTATCAGCGTATGCTGGGTAAAAATGTCCTGCAGCCGATTGGCTGGGATGCGTTTGGACTGCCAGCCGAAGGCGCTGCGGTAAAAAACAACACCGCGCCCGCACCATGGACTTATGACAACATCGAATACATGAAGAACCAGCTCAAACTGCTGGGCTTTGGCTATGACTGGAGCCGCGAATTGGCGACCTGCCAGCCAGAGTACTATCGCTGGGAACAGTGGTTCTTCACCAAGCTGTATGAAAAAGGCATGGTCTATAAAAAGACCTCAGCGGTGAACTGGTGCCCGCATGACCAAACCGTACTGGCTAACGAACAAGTTATCGACGGCTGCTGCTGGCGCTGTGACACCAAAGTTGAGCGCAAAGAGATTCCTCAGTGGTTCGTGAAAATCACCGCTTACGCGGAAGAACTGCTCAACGATCTGGATAAGCTGGAAGACTGGCCTGAAACGGTCAAGACCATGCAGCGTAACTGGATTGGCCGTTCTGAGGGCGTGGAAATCACCTTCGATGTGGCGTACAGCGAAGAGAAATTAACGGTTTACACCACACGTCCGGACACCTTCCTCGGTGCCACCTACGTTGCTGTGGCAGCTGGCCACCCACTGGCGCGCCAGGCTGCGGCCAGCAACCCTGCGCTGTCTGACTTCATCGCAGAATGCAGCACCACCAAAGTGGCTGAAGCAGATATGGCGACGATGGAGAAGAAAGGCATGGCCACCGGCCTGTTTGCTATCCATCCGCTGACGGGCGAAGAGATCCCAGTCTGGGTCGCTAACTTTGTCCTGATGGAATACGGCACCGGCGCAGTGATGGCTGTTCCAGGCCATGACCAGCGTGACTGGGAGTTCGCGACTAAGTACAACCTGAACATCAAACCAGTAATCCTGAATCTGGATGGTTCAACGCCTGATCTGAGCGAAGCGGCGATGACCGATAAAGGCGCGCTGTTCAACTCGGGTGAGTTCAACGGTCTGGATCATCAGGCGGGCTTCAACGCCATTGCTGATGCATTGGCGGCGAAAGGCGTCGGTGTGCGTAAAGTCAACTATCGTCTGCGTGACTGGGGTGTGTCCCGTCAGCGTTATTGGGGCGCGCCAATTCCAATGGTGACACTGGAAGACGGCACCGTGATGCCAACGCCAGAAGATCAGCTGCCAGTGATTCTGCCAGAAGATGTGGTGATGGACGGTATCACCAGCCCGATCAAAGCCGATCCTGAGTGGGCGAAAACCACAGTTAACGGCCAGCCAGCGCTGCGCGAAACCGATACCTTTGACACCTTTATGGAATCATCCTGGTATTACGCGCGTTACACCTGTGCCAATTACAACGAAGGCATGCTGGATCCTGCCGCTGCGAACTACTGGCTGCCGGTAGATCAGTATGTCGGTGGTATCGAACACGCCATCATGCACCTGATGTATTTCCGCTTCTACCACAAGCTGCTGCGTGACGCGGGCCTGGTGAACTCTGATGAGCCAGCCAAACGTCTGCTGTGTCAGGGTATGGTTCTGGCCGATGCGTTCTATTACACCGGCGCGAACGGCGAGCGTAACTGGGTTTCTCCGGTTGATGTTAGCGTTGAGCGCGATGAAAAAGGTCGTATTGTTAAGGCTGTCGACAACGCAGGCCGCGAAGTGGTTTATGCCGGCATGAGCAAGATGTCCAAGTCGAAAAACAACGGCATCGATCCACAGCTGATGGTTGAACGTTACGGTGCCGATACCGTGCGTCTGTTCATGATGTTTGCTTCACCAGCAGAAATGACGCTGGAATGGCAGGAATCGGGTGTAGAAGGTGCGAACCGCTTCCTGAAGCGCGTGTGGAAACTGGCCTACGAACACGTAGCGAAAGGTGCCACCGTGGCGCTGGACCTCAATGCACTGAACGACGATCAGAAAGCGCTGCGTCGCGATCTGCACAAAACCATCGCCAAGGTGGCCGATGACGTGGGTCGTCGCCAGACATTCAACACCGCTATCGCTGCCATCATGGAGTTGATGAACAAGCTGACTCGTGCCCCGCAGGAGAGCGATCAAGATCGCGCACTGATGCAGGAAGCGCTGGTGGCGGTCGTTCGTCTGCTCTATCCGTTCACGCCGCACGCCAGCTATGTTCTGTGGCAGGCGCTGGGCGGAGAAGGTAGTGTCGATGAAGCCAGCTGGCCGGTTGCGGATGAATCCGCGATGGTGGAAGATTCACTGCTGGTCGTTGTACAGGTGAATGGCAAAGTGCGCGGCAAGATTACCGTTGCGCCGGATGCTACGCAGGAGCAGGTTCAGGCGCGTGCTGCGCAGGAGCACATTGTGGCGAAATATCTGGAAGGCGTCACACTTCGTAAAGTGATTTATGTCCCTGGCAAACTGCTTAACCTGGTCGTAGGTTAAGTTCAGGAGGAACTGTGCGACAACTGATTATCAGGCTGTTTGTCCTGCTTGCGGTGATGATCACCGCAGGCTGTGGTTTTCACCCGCGTGGCACCACCATGGTGCCTAACGAGATGAAAACGCTGATCGTCCAGAGTGGCGACCCGTATGGCCCAATGGCGCGCACCGTGCGCCAACAACTGCGTATCAATGATGTCACCATTGTTAATGACAGCAAACAGGCCAGTGCCAAATACCCGACTTTGCGCTTAGGTGCAGAAGTGCTGGGGCGTGATACCGCGTCAGTGTTTATCAGCGGCACCACTGCTGAGTATTCACTGGTGATGACAGTGACCGCGCAGGTTCTGATCCCGGGCAAAGGCATCTACCCGATCAGCACCACCGTGTACCGTTCTTTCTTCGACAACCCGAATGCCGCACTGGCGAAGGATGCCGAGCAAGACATGATTGTGCAGGAGATGCGCCAGCGTGCCGCCGAGCAACTGGTGCGTAAACTGTTAACGGTTCATGCCGCGCAGGAAAGCAACAAAGACACGTTGCCACAGCCGGAGATCATCGCACCAGGTGAGAATTCACCAGAAGTGCCCTCTTCGTCAGCAACCAGTCTGCAATGATCAGGATTTATCCTGAACAACTGAGCGCGCAGCTTCGTGAGGGGCTGCGCGCCTGTTATTTTCTGACCGGCAATGAACCGTTGCTGATTCAGGAAAGTGCCGATGCCATTCGCGCGGCCTCCTCTTCTCAAGGCTTTGAAGAACACTTCAGTGTCACTCTTGATGCGCAAACCGACTGGGATGCGATCTTTGCCAGCTGTCAGGCACTCAGCCTGTTCACGCAACGCCAGACCTTAACGCTGCAACTGCCAGAAAACGGTGCCAATGCAGCGATGGCCGAGCAACTGGTTAAACTCGCCAGCCTGCTGCACAGCGATATCCTGCTGGTGCTGCGCATGGCAAAACTGACCAAAGCGCAGGAAAACAGCGCCTGGTTTAAAGCGCTCAGCGCTCATGCCGTGCTGGTTCCCTGCCAGACGCCCGAACAAGCGCAGTTGCCGCGCTGGGTCGCGAGCCGTGCCAAAGCCATGAAGTTGAGTGTTGATGACGCGGCGATTCAACTGCTGTGCTACTGCTACGAAGGTAATCTGCTGGCGCTGGCGCAGGCGCTGGAACGTCTGTCACTGCTGTGGCCGGATGGCAAACTCACTCTGCCCCGCGTGGAAGACGCGGTAAATGACGCTGCGCACTTTACCCCTTTCCACTGGGTGGATGCCCTGCTGGCGGGCAAAAGTAAGCGCGCCCTGCATATCCTGCATCAGCTGGAAAAAGAGGATGCTGAAGGGGTGATTTTACTGCGTTCTCTGCAACGTGATTTACTGACGCTGCTGCATTTGCAGCGCAATCAGGGTAAACAGGGCTTGCGTGCGCTAATGGATCAACAGCGCATCTGGCAAAACCGTCGCGCACTGTTTACCGATGCGCTGCAACGCCTTGATGCACGTCGTCTGCAACGCGCCGTCCATCTGCTCGCCGAACTGGAGCTGACCATGAAGCAGGATTACGGTCAAAACCTTTGGCCGCAGCTTGAAACCTTGTCGCTGCTGCTGTGTCACCGCGATTTTCCCCTAAGCTTTACGGATGTCTAAACTTTACGCGCTGTTTGGCGGCACCTTCGATCCTATCCACTTTGGCCATCTGCGCCCGGTGGAAGCGCTGGCGCAACAGGTAGGGCTGAAAAAGGTCACGCTACTCCCCAACAACGTGCCACCGCATCGGCCACAGCCTGAAGCCAGTGCCCGGCAGCGCGTGGAAATGCTGCGCTGCGCGATTGCGACCCGCCCCCTGTTTGATATTGATACGCGCGAGCTGGAGCGGGATACGCCGTCATGGACGGTCGCAACCCTTGAAGCACTCCGTGCGGAACGCGGTGCAGAACAGCCCCTCGGGTTTATCATCGGACAAGATTCTCTGCTAACGTTAGCCAAATGGCATCGCTGGCAGGATCTCCTCTCTCTGTGCCATCTGTTGGTGTGCCAGCGACCGGGCTATGCAACGCAGATGGAAACGCCTGAGATGCAGCAGTGGCTGGATGCGCATCGTGCACAGCACGCAGAACAGTTGCATCAAGCACCGGCAGGCCATATCTGGCTGGCTGATACGCCGCTGTTTGACATCTCCGCCACGGAAATACGCCAGCGTCGTCACCTGGGGCAATCCTGCACCGATCTGCTGCCCGATGCGGTTATCGACTACATCGATCGCGCTGGCTTATATCGCGGTTGATCGTTGCGTGCTATACTGCGCCGCTTCATTTTAGGCTATGTTTTCCGGGCATTCAGCCTTCTCGTAATCACCTGTTTTTAAGGGGAACCTTTTGCAAGGTAAAGCACTCCAAGATTTCGTTATTGATAAGATTGACGATATTAAAGGCCAGGACATCATTGCTGTTGATGTTCAGGGCAAATCGAGCATCACCGATTGCATGATCATCTGCACCGGCACGTCGACGCGTCATGTGGTTTCGATCGCCGATCACGTGGTTCAGGAATCCCGTGCCGCGGGTTTAAAGCCGCTAGGCGTCGATGGTAAAGCTGCCGCTGATTGGGTCGTCGTTGATCTTGGCGAAGTGATCGTACACGTGATGCAGGAAGAGAGCCGCCAGCTGTATGAGCTGGAAAAGCTCTGGAGCTAAGCCTTGAAACTGCAGCTTGTGGCCGTCGGCACCAAAATGCCTGACTGGGTTCAGACCGGTTTCATGGAGTATCTGCGCCGCTTCCCCAAGGATATGCCGTTTGAACTGACCGAAGTGCCTGCGGGGAAACGCGGCAAGAACGCGGACATCAAGCGCATCCTGGAAAAAGAGGGTGAAGCGATGTTAGCGGCCGTCGGCAAAGGCAACCGCATCGTCACGCTGGATATTCCAGGGCAGCCGTGGGAAACCCCACAGCTGGCGCAACAGCTTGAGCGCTGGAAACAAGATGGCCGCGATGTCAGCTTGTTGATTGGCGGCCCGGAAGGACTGGCGCCGGCCTGTAAAGCCGCTGCCGAGCAGAGCTGGTCGCTGTCCACGTTGACGTTGCCTCACCCGCTGGTGCGTGTGCTGGTAGCCGAAAGCCTGTATCGTGCCTGGAGCATCACCACGAATCATCCTTATCACCGTGAATAAACGCCTGACAACCTCCAGACAATAAACGCAGCGGATGAAATTACAGAGCAACGCCTTTCGCGATTACACTGCCGAACAGAAACTCTTTGTCCGCCGGGCTTTGGTGGCTTTTGTTGGCATTTTCCTGCTCTCCAGCGTGCTGGTGGTCAACCTCTATCATCTGCAAATTCTGCGTTTTGACGATTACAGCACCCGTTCCAATGAGAACCGCATCAAGCTGGTGCCCGTTGCGCCCAGCCGCGGCATCATCTTTGATCGCAACGGCGTCCCGCTGGCGCTGAACCGCACCATTTACCAGGCTGAACTGGTACCCGAAAAAGTCGATGACCTGAAGCAGACGCTGCAGGATCTGCGCCCGGTGCTGGATCTGACGGACGACGATCTCGACGCCTTTGAAAAAGAGCGTAAGCGCTCACGTCGTTTCACCTCCATTCCGGTGAAAACCGCACTCAACGAAGTGCAGGTGGCGCGCTTTGCCGTCAATCAGTACCGCTTCCCCGGTGTGGAAGTGAAAGGTTACCAGCGCCGCTATTATCCCTACGGTCAGACGCTGACGCATGTAGTGGGCTACGTCTCTAAAATTAACGACCGCGACGTTAAACGCCTCGATGATGAAGGTAAATGGCCTAACTATGCGGCAACGCATGATATCGGCAAGCTGGGCATCGAGAACTATTACGAAGATGTGCTGCATGGCAAAACCGGCTACGAAGAGGTTGAAGTGAACAACCGCGGCCGGGTGATCCGGCAGTTGCACGAGCAATCCCCGCAGGCCGGTCGCGATATCTATCTGACCGTTGACCTGAAACTGCAGCAGTACATCGAAACCCTGTTGGCCGGCAGTCGTGCCGCCGTGGTGGTCAGCGATCCACGCACCGGTGAAATTCTGGCGCTGGTGTCCACCCCCAGCTATGACCCCAATCTGTTTGTCGATGGCATCTCCAGCAAGGATTACAAAGCCCTGCTGAGCGATGAGAACCGTCCACTGTACAATCGCGCGTTACAGGCATCCTACCCGCCAGCTTCAACGGTGAAACCTTATGTTGCCGTCTCTGCGCTGAGTGCAGGGGTGATTAACCGCAATACCAGCCTGTTTGACCCCGGCTGGTGGCAGTTACCCGGTTCGGAAAAACGCTATCGCGACTGGAAAAAATGGGGACACGGCCGTCTTAACGTCACCAAGTCGCTGGAAGAGTCTGCCGATACCTTCTTCTATCAGGTCGCCTACGATATGGGCATTGATCGCCTGTCAGAGTGGATGACCAAATTTGGCTATGGCCATCGCACCGGTATTGATTTGCCGCAGGAAAGTCCCGGCAATATGCCAACGCGTGAGTGGAAACTGAAACGCTTTAAGAAGCCGTGGTATCAGGGTGACACCATTCCAGTGGGTATTGGTCAGGGTTACTGGACTGCAACGCCGGTGCAGATGAACAAAGCCATGATGATTCTGATCAATGACGGCATTATCAAAGTGCCGCATTTACTGCGCGCCACCCGTGAAGGTCAGGCCATGGTGCCGTATCGCCAGCCGCCGGATGCGCCGATTGGCGACATCCACTCGGGATATTGGGAAATCGCCAAAGATGGCATGTACGGCGTGGCCAACCGCGCGAACGGGACGGCGCACAAAAGTTTTGCTGATGCACCTTACAAAATCGCTGCGAAATCCGGTACTGCGCAGGTATTCGGTCTGAAAGAGAACGAAACCTATAACGCGCACAAAATTGCTGAACGCTTGCGTGACCATAAGTTAATGACGGCATTCGCGCCTTACGATAAACCGCGCGTTGCCGTGACCATGATTCTGGAGAACGGCGGTGCTGGCCCGGCAGTGGGTACGGTGATGCGTCAGATTCTCGACCACATAATGTTAGGTGACAACAATACCGTGCTGCCTGAAGCCGCACCGACGCCGCCTGGCTACGAAGGTGAATAAAGATGTCCATGAACGATAGTCCGCAGAAAAGATCGATCTGGACGCGTATCCATATCGATCCCCTGTTTATGCTGATCATCCTTGCGCTACTGGCTTACAGCGCCATCGTCATCTGGAGCGCCAGCGGTCAGGATCCCGGCATGATGGAGCGTAAGCTCGGTCAGATTGCCATGGGTATCATCATCATGCTGGTGATGGCGCAGGTGCCGCCGCGCGTATATGAAAGCTGGGCGCCCTATCTCTACATTGTCTGCGTGATATTACTGGTGGCGGTGGATGCCTTTGGCCATATCAGTAAAGGGGCGCAGCGCTGGCTGGATCTCGGCTTTGTGCGTTTCCAGCCCTCCGAGATAGCCAAAATAGCGGTGCCACTGATGGTGGCACGCTTTATTAACCGCGATGTCTGCCCACCGACGCTGAAAAATACCGGCATTGCGCTGGTGTTGATCTTCATGCCGACGCTGTTAGTGGCGGCACAGCCTGACCTCGGCACCTCGATTCTGATCGCCGCGTCCGGCCTGTTTGTGCTGTTCCTGTCGGGGATGAGCTGGAAGCTGATTGCCGTGGCGGTGCTGCTGGTGGCGGCCTTTATTCCGGTACTGTGGTTCTTCCTGATGCATGACTATCAGCGCGACCGTGTGATGATGCTGCTCGATCCAGAGAGTGACCCGCTCGGTGCCGGTTATCACATTATTCAGTCCAAGATTGCGATTGGATCCGGTGGTTTACGTGGCAAAGGCTGGCTGCATGGCACCCAGTCACAGCTGGAGTTTTTGCCTGAACGTCACACCGACTTTATCTTTGCGGTACTGGCAGAGGAACTCGGCCTGGTCGGCGTATTAGTGTTACTGGTACTGTATCTGCTGCTGATTTTGCGCGGCCTGATTATTGCGGCGCGCGCGCAAACCACCTTTGGTCGCGTGATGGCCGGTGGTTTGATGTTGATTTTATTCGTCTATGTTTTCGTTAACATTGGTATGGTAAGTGGTATCTTACCCGTGGTCGGTGTTCCGCTGCCGCTGGTGAGCTACGGCGGGTCGGCGTTGATTGTATTAATGGCCGGATTTGGCATCGTGATGTCGATCCATACTCATCGAAAAATGTTATCTAAAAGCGTTTAAGAGGCTGCACATGCGTAAGGATTGGCTTGGGGTTGCACTGGCATCATTGGTACTGGCTGCCTGTTCCGCACCGGAACAGCAGAATAATACTGCGCCACCGCAGCCGGCCTATAATGGCCCGGTGGTGGAAATCCCAGGCGTTGAACCGCGCTATGAACCGATCAATCCTTCTACCAGCCAGGATTACAGCGTTAATGGTAAAAATTATCGCGTAATCAAGGATCCTTCGAACTTCAGCGAAGTTGGGTTAGCCACCTGGTACGGTGCAGAAGCACAAGGTAATCGCACAGCGATCGGCGAAGCTTACGATCCAGACGCCTTAACTGCGGCACACCCTACTCTGCCACTGCCAAGCTATGTGCGCGTCACTAACCTCGCCAATGGTCGCCAGATCGTGGTGCGTGTTAATGACCGTGGCCCGTATACCCCCGGCCGCATCATTGACTTGTCTCGCGCGGCAGGCGACCGTTTGAATATCTCGAATAATTCCCGTGTTCGCGTGGATTACATCAAAGTCGCACCGGATGGTTCTGTTTCCGGCCCCGGCACCATTGGCACCACAGTGGCGAAGCAGAGCTACGCCCTGCCCGCGCGCCCGGATCTTAACGGCGGCATGGTGATGATGGGTGGCAGCGCCAATACCACGCCTTCACCTGCGCCACAGGATGTTCGCGCAGTCGATAACAGCACCCTGCAGAGTAACGGTGGCCTCGGTGCCCCGGTGCAGAGCAGCGGTTTCCTCGGCGCGCCTCAGCCTCTAGCAAACGGTGTACTGGAAGGCAGTGAACCGGCCGCCACGCCTGTGCAGGCAACATCCGCTGCGCCTGTCGCGGCACCGGTTTCTGCTCCAGCCAGCGCTGCACCTCATAGTACGCATGCCGCTGGTGGTTATGTCGTTCAGGTCGGTGCGGTCAATGATGCGGCGCGCGCCCGTCAACTGGCGACCAGCCTGGGTAAACGTTTTGGCGTGCCTGGAAACGTGGAAGCCAATGGCAACGTTTATCGTATTCAACTCGGTGGTTACAGTAGCCGGGCGGAAGCCGCTGCGTTGCAACAGCGTCTGACCACTGAAGCACAGATGAGCTCATTTATTACAACTGCCCGTCCGTAATGTCACGGGCAGTTACCTTTACTGCTGAAACTGATTTGCAAAGCAAGATGTCGCTCGATCGGGCGTTTGCTATAGTAAGGCACTTTTTTCACTCTTAGCCCACGGATGTTGTAGTCCTTAACATGAATACGCTGAAACCCTCTCGTTTTCTGAAACGCCTGACAGTGGGATCACTGGTCGCCCTTTCTCTCAGCCATGCCGCCTTTGCGGACGATGTTAACCTTAAGACGATGATCCCGGGCGTCCCGGAAATCGATGCTGAAGCTTATGTGCTGATCGATGCCAACTCAGGTAAAGTCCTGGCCGAAAAGAACGCCGATGCTCGCCGCGATCCCGCCAGTCTGACCAAAATGATGACCAGCTATGTGATTGGTCAGGCGGTCAAAGCAGGCAAAATCCATAACGATGATATCGTCACCGTCGGTAAAGACGCATGGGCCACCGGTAATCCGGTGTTCAAAGGCTCGTCACTGATGTTCCTGAAGCCAGGCGATCGCGTACCGGTTTCTCAACTGACGCGCGGTATCGTGTTGCAGTCAGGGAATGATGCCTGTGTAGCGATGGCCGATTACGTTGCCGGCAGCCAGGATGCGTTTGTTAGCCTGATGAATAATTACGTTGGCGCGTTGGGTCTGAAAAACACCCACTTCCAGACCGTGCACGGCCTGGATGCTGAAGGCCAGTACAGCTCGGCGCGTGATATGGCGCTGATCGGCCAGGCATTGATTCGTGATGTGCCGGACGAATACTCGGTCTACCGTGAAAAAGAGTTCACCTTCAACAATATCAAACAGATGAACCGCAATGGTTTACTGTGGGATACCAGCCTGAACGTTGACGGCATCAAAACCGGTCACACTGATGCGGCAGGTTACAACCTGGTGGCTTCTGCCACTGAAGGCCAGATGCGTCTGATCTCTGCCGTCATGGGCGGTCACACTTATAAAGGTCGCGAAACCGAAAGTAAAAAGCTGCTGACCTGGGGCTTCCGTTTCTTTGAGACCGTCGCACCTCTGAAAGCAGGCAAAGAGTTCGCCTCTGAGCCGGTTTGGTTTGGTAACAGCGATCGTGTCCAGTTAGGCGTTGAAAAAGATGCCTACCTGACCATTCCACGCGGCCGTATGAAAGACCTGAAAGCCAGCTATGTACTGACCAATACCGAACTGCATGCACCGCTGCAGAAAAACCAGGTGGTGGGCAGCATCAACTTCCAGCTGGATGGCAAAACCATTGAACAGCGTCCGCTGGTGGTCCTGAACGAAGTGCAGGAAGGCGGCTTCTTCAGCCGTATCATTGATTACATCAAACTGATGTTCCATCACTGGTTTGGCTAAGACGCTTGAAAAATCGTCTGTCTGATACCATATAATTAGAAACCCCCGTTTCAAACGTATAGGGGAGGCTGGAAAGCCTCCCTTATCGATTTTTATGCATCACCTGTTGTAGGGGCGGCCTTCGGGCTTCTCTTCTCAATTTTAAGCACCGGAGCCAACATGAAAACCAAACTGAATGAACTGCTCGAATTCCCTACCCCCTTCACCTATAAAGTAATGGGTCTGGCGCAACCGGAGCTGGTTGATCAAGTGGTTGAAGTGGTGCAGCGCCACGCCCCCGGCGACTATACCCCGGCAGTGAAACCGAGCAGCAAAGGTAACTACCATTCGGTTTCTATCACCATCACCGCAACGCATATCGAACAGGTAGAAACCCTGTACGAAGAACTGGGTAACATTGATATCGTGCGCATGGTCCTGTAATACCCGCGCTGGCAAAGGCGGCTTTGCCAGCGTTATACTCAGCCCTTCACTCTCTACCGGATCTCCGCTTTGTCAGCTAACACGCTTCTTGTTCGTCAACTGGGCCAGCGCGACTGGCAACCTGTCTCCGATGCGATGCATCAGTTTACCGATCAACGTGACAGCAGCACTGCCGATGAAATCTGGCTGGTGGAACATCATCCGGTGTTTACCCAGGGCCAGGCAGGCAAAGCCGAACATCTGCTGATGCCGGGCGATATTCCGGTTGTGCAGAGCGATCGTGGCGGCCAGGTGACGTATCACGGGCCTGGGCAACAGGTGATGTACGTGTTAATTGATATTAAACGTCACAAAATCGGTGTCAGAGAGCTGGTCACTGCGCTGGAGGAAACCGTGATCGCCACCCTGGCGGATTATGGTATCGCTGCGCGCGCACGTGCCGACGCACCCGGCGTTTATATCGGCGATGACAAAGTGTGCTCATTAGGCCTTCGCATTCGCAAAGGGTGCTCCTTCCACGGCCTGGCATTAAATGTGGCGATGGATCTGGCACCTTTCCTGCGCATCAATCCCTGCGGTTATGCCGGCATGCGCATGACGCAGTTAAGTGAAAAGCAGCCGGGCGTCACAACCGCCGACGTACAACCCCGTTTGGTACAACATTTCGCCCGCTTAACGGGTTTCACCCAGCTTGAATGGCAAAATGAGGCCAGGGTCTGACCTTGACTGTCTGTGCTCATTTACAAAATTGTAACTTTAGCGCTCGCATATCGGCTGCTTATGCGCAGACGAAATGATATAATTTTTGCCATATTTTCAAATAAAGTTGAAAGCCTGGTTCTCAGTTTGAGTGAGGAAGCTTTCAAATCGCAATCCCGACCGGAACCTGCAGATTTATGAGTAAACCAATTCAGATGGAACGTGGCGTCAAGTATCGCGATGCCGACAAAATGGCGCTGATTCCGGTGAAAACCGTGATGGTCGAGCGTGAAGAGATTCTGCGTAAGCCGGAGTGGATGAAGATCAAACTGCCTGCGGATTCCAGCCGCATTCAGGGTATCAAAGCCGCCATGCGCAAAAATGGTCTGCACTCGGTGTGTGAAGAGGCCTCCTGCCCTAACCTCGCTGAATGTTTTAACCACGGCACCGCCACCTTTATGATCCTCGGTGCGATTTGTACGCGTCGTTGCCCATTCTGCGACGTCGCCCACGGCCGTCCAAATATGCCTGACGCCAACGAACCGCTGAAACTGGCACAAACTATTGCCGATATGGCGCTGCGTTACGTGGTGATCACCTCGGTTGACCGCGACGATCTTCGCGACGGCGGGGCTCAGCACTTTGCGGATTGCATCACTGCCATTCGCGAAAAAAGCCCTAACATCAAAATTGAAACGCTGGTGCCTGACTTCCGTGGTCGTATGGATCGTGCGCTGGAAATCCTCACCGCCACGCCGCCAGATGTGTTCAACCACAACATGGAAAACGTGCCACGCGTTTACCGTCAGGTACGCCCTGGCGCCAACTACGACTGGTCGCTGAAGCTGCTGGAGCGTTTCAAAGAAGCGCATCCTGATGTGCCAACCAAGTCTGGCCTGATGGTCGGATTGGGTGAAACCAATGCGGAAATCGTGGAAGTGATGCGTGACCTGCGTCGTCATGGTGTCACCATGCTCACACTCGGCCAGTATTTACAGCCAAGCCGCCATCACCTGCCGGTTCAGCGCTATGTGAGCCCGGCAGAGTTTGATGAGATGAAAGAGGAAGCCATGGCGATGGGCTTCACCCACGCGGCCTGTGGCCCATTCGTCCGTTCTTCTTATCATGCGGATATGCAGGCCAAAGGGCTGGAAGTGAAATAATCGGTTCTGCGGGTGTGACGCCCGCAGCCAGGCTTTTTTCACCCGTGCCAAAAAACAAAAACCAGACTGGAAGCAGTCTGGTTTTTTTATCAACGTCATAAACATTTACACTTATTGACGTTTGAAGTCGGATTACTCTTTGTGGCTCACGCGTTCAGCCGGCGCTTCTTCAGCGGTGCTTTTGGTTGCGGTGGATTCATCGTCTTTCATGGCTTTCTTGAAGCCTTTAATGGCGGAACCCAGATCACCACCCAGTGAACGTAACTTGTTGGTACCAAACAGCAGTACAATAAGTGCACCGATGATCAGCAGTTTGGCAATGCTGAAACCTTCCATACTTTACCTTTCAACCTTAGCGAAAACAGACATAACTATTAACGCGCAGTTTATCAGCTGTCACAACTGGAATCTGTAACAGATTACGATCAACACCCGCGCAACATTAAATAAAGCGGCTCAAAAAGGCCTGCGTACGCGGGTGCTGTGGATTACCGATCACCTGCTCCGGTGTTCCCTGCTCCACCACCACGCCGCCATCCATAAACACCACCCGGTCCGCCGCCTCACGTGCAAAGCCAATCTCATGTGTCACCACGATCATGGTCAGACCACGATCGGCCAGCGTGCGCATCGTCGCCAGCACCTCTCCCACGAGTTCGGGGTCCAGCGCGGAAGTCGGCTCATCAAATAGCATCAACGCCGGTTTGATGGCTAACGCACGAGCAATCGCCACACGCTGCTGTTGGCCGCCGGAAAGATGGCGTGGCCACGCATCGGCTTTGTCACTCAATCCCACCGTTGTCAGCAGTTCGCACGCATGCTGCAACGCTTCCTGGCGGGGAAACTTATGCACACCAATGGGCGCTTCAATAATGTTCTGCAGCACGGTCATGTGTGGATAGAGGTTGAATTGCTGAAACACCATGCCGATCTTCTGACGCTGGTGAGCAATCCGCCGTGCCGACAGGCGATGCAGAATCCCACGCTTCAATTCGTAGCCAATCTGCTCTTCACCCACCATGATGGAGCCGGCGTTCATATCTTCCAGATGGTTTATACAGCGCAGGAAGGTCGATTTGCCCGATCCCGATGGCCCGAGAATCACCACCACTTCACCTGGAAACACATCCAGATCGATCCCTTTCAATACCTCGTTATCGCCATAACTCTTCTGGACATTGCGCGCAGAGACCAGCGGCTGAATCTCACTCATACATCCTCCTTCAGCTGATGTGTTGCTGCGACAGCCGTGTCTGCCCGGCGCTTGTTCACCACAGTGCGTTTGGTGCCGCGTGCGTAGTAGCGTTCGATAGCTGACTGCCCAATATTCAGGATCGATGTGATCAGCAGATACCAAATCACGGCCACCATCAGCATCGGGATAATTTCAAAGGTGCGGTTATACACGGCCTGCACCGAGTAAAGCAGATCGCCCATGGCTATTACGCTGACCAGCGAGGTCGCTTTAATCATACTGATCAGCTGATTGCCGGTGGGAGGAATAATGGATCGCATCGCCTGCGGAATGATAATGCGGCGCAATGCACGGCTGCGGCTCATGCCAAACGCCTGAGTGGTTTCCACCTGTCCCTGATCCACCGACAACAGCCCGGCGCGAATGATCTCGGCCATATACGCCGCTTCATTCAGTGCCAGTCCGGCAAACGCAGCGGTCAGCGGCGTAATCAGATCGTTGGTATTCCAACTGGCGAAGGTAATATCCGTCCAGGGTACGGTAATCGAAATGTTCGGAAATAGCGTCGACAGGTTGTACCAAAAGATCAGTTGCACCAACAGCGGCGTACCCCGGAAAAACCAGATGTAAAGCGACGAGATGCCGCTCAGCAGTTTATTTTCCGAAAGACGCCATACCGCCAGCAGCAGCCCCAGCAGCGTACCGAGGATCATGGAGACCACCGTCAGCCCGAGCGTCACCTGCAGCCCTTTCATCACCGAACCTTCGGTGAACCACTGCAACACTACTTTCCATTCAAAATTGGGATTGGTCGCCACCAGCCAGAGAAAGTTGGCCGCGACCACCAGTACCACAATCCATGAGATCCAGCGTCCATAGGTGGGCGCACTGCGGGCGAAAGCGACATCGCGCTGCTGCACGTTGGCCTTATCCCTGGCTCGCGTATTGTGGGTGACCGGATTCATTTTGCTGTCCCCTGCGCCAGATTACGACCCGGCTGCTGCAAGATATTGCCGTCGAGTTTCCACTTCTTCATGATCGCCGCGTAGGTGCCGTTGGCGAACAGCTCTTTATAGGCGTCGAGTACTACGTTGCCCAGTTCGGAACCTTTTGGCACCACTGTGCCCTGGAAAATGTCGCCAAAGCCGTTTTTCTGTCCTTTACCGGAAAGCTCCAGCTGGCCATTGGCTTGCTCGATAAAGTAAGTCAGCGGTGCCTGTGAAGAGAAGAATGCATCAGAACGCTTAGATCGTACTGCCAGAATCGATGAAGGCTGATCGGTGAAAGATTGCACCACCACCGCAGGTTTGCCCGCGGCAACGCAAGCGTCCGACTGCTTACGAATCACCTGCTCAGCTGAACCGGCTGCCATCACAGCAATACGCTTGCCGCAGGTGTCTTCCAGACCGTTAATTTTCGCTGGATTGCCCTTTTGAACGCCGAACACCACGAACTCCTGCACAAAATCGATGAAGTCGACTTTCTGCTGACGATCGGGATAGTCGCCAATCGGCCCAATCGCCATCTGATAACGGCCCGAGTTAATGCCAGCTAAAACACCCGACAAACCGCTGACCGTGGCATGTTCAATTTTCACACCCAGCAATTGAGCCAAAGCATTCGTCAGGTCGGCTGAGGCGCCGTCCATCGAATGTGGACCGTTAACGATCTCATAAGGAGGAAACGATCCGTTGTTTACCGAAATCATTTTTCCAGCGCTTTTAATCTCTGCTGGCAGGCGGTCATGCAGCGCCTGATCAACTTTCTGCGTTGGGATAGTTTCCGCTGCCTGCACTGCGCTGACTGTCAGCCCCAGCGCCAACGTTATTGCTGTTGTAAGTTTATTCATTAGCCAGTTCCCCAAAATCTATCAAAGTGGTTTCAGTTCAGGACGTGCAAAACGGCGGTTTTCCAGCACCGGCAGTACGCTACGTGCGTAGGCAATACGTTGTGGATCGAGGTCGGCGAACACCAGTGCCGCCGACTCTGGCGCTTTGGCTATCGCCACGCCGAGAGGATCGATGACCAGACTGTTGCCGATGTTACGCGGGCCACATTCGCCCACGGCCACCATGTAACAGGTGTTTTCCAGTGCGCGTGCCGTACACAGCAATTCCCAATGCATCTCTTTCAGCGGGCCTTTCACCCACGCGGCAGGCAATACCAGCACATCAGCACCGTCCAGCACCAGACGGCGCGCCAGCTCAGGGAAACGCACGTCGTAGCAGGTCATCAGGCCCACTTTCATCCCGGCCACTTCCACCAGCGGTGGGATTTCGTTGCCTGGATTCACGCGCTGTGACTCCTGCATCGCAAACGCATCATAAAGATGCAGCTTTTCGTAGGCGGCGATGAGTTCACCGTTGCGAATGGCAATTAGCACGTTGAGCGCCTTGTTGCCCTCTGTTGGCACGTGCACGCTCATCATGGTGGTTAAATCGTTGCCCTTACTGACCGCCAGCAACTGTGTGATGAAAGGGCCATCCAGCGGCTGCGCGGCTTTCAGTACCAAATCAGGGTCGGCAATATCACGCGCCAGCACGCCTTCAGGCAGGACCAGTAAATCCGCGCCTCCAGCCAGTGCATTGTTCATTAAACCGATGCAGATATCGGTGTTTTCCTGCCATTCCCGGCTGACAGCAAACTGCCCCATTGCAACTTTCATCTTCACTCCCCTTGCACTGCTGCCGGGAAAATTGCTTCCGGCGTCAGTAATGTTTTGGTTAAGCCTTGCTGGAACAGCTCGTTAGCAAAATCGGCGATCATCTTTTTGTTAGCGGAGAATCCGTTTTGATTCCAGTCCGCCGGTAATTCCTGCGCGGTACGTCGCAAATCATCCAGCAGCCACGGTGTGGTGTCGGCGTATTTCTCGCGTTTCTGCATCCACATCTGGTACGAACGATCGATGATTTCGCTTAACGCCTGCGGCAGCCAGGGATGCATTTCCGCCAGTGCCGGTTTCATCGCCAGCAGATGGATACCCGGCACGTAGCCGACGCGATTAAAGTAGTCGCGCTCGGCGGTCACAAAGTCGTTTTGCAATTGACGCAGGCCAGAATTTTTCAGGAAGAAACCTTCTGGCATAAAGGGCGTGAACACCGCATCCAGCTCACCGGCCTTCAGCAGTTCGATCAGCGGGCGCTCACCTGGTGCAGGTTCGATGCGGCCCGGACGGCCGAAGCCTGCGAGGCGATCCACAATCGGATGCTCTTCAGTCAGACGGCCGGCAAACCAGTACGCATCATCGATCTCTACGCCAGCTTCACGCAGCACGGTGCGCGTCCAGGTATTGCCAGAATCCTGCCAGCCGGTCACACCGATTTTCTTGCCTTTCAACTGAGCGGGCGTGGTAATCGGGCTGTCAGCGGTGGTGATGATGCAGCGCTGGCGGAAGCCGCGCATCAGGAAGTGCGGCAGGCCGAGCAGTGCGTTATCCCCTCTGGCGCATGCCTGAGCATAGCGGCTGAATGACACTTCACCCGCGTCGTATTTGTCGCTGGTCGCGAGGTTATCAACCAGCGTGCCCACGCGGTCAATCTCCAGCGTGAAGCCTTCTGGTTTGATGTCGCCGAGTGCCAGCGGGGTGAAATAATCCCAGTCACGCACCGCCAGTCTGATGGTTACCATAATTGTGCTTTCCCCGTTTTCGGCCAGAGATCTGGCGCTGTTTATTTATTCAGCAAATAGTGCTTGAATTTGAGTCTAAAACGCGAATACTAATCTGAACAATCAATTCTTTGTTACTGAACAAATGATTTTCTTATGACGCAAACGGTAGATGTCGAGTGGCTCAGCCATCAAATAGACGATGCTTCGGTAAAGGGAATAACGCTTACCGCCTCATCCTTAATTCGGGACGGCCAAATTGCTGTTGGCATGCAAATGCCTGCGGTGCGCGAACTGGCGGAGCGGCTGGGCGTCAGTCCGGCAACCGTTTCTGCTGCCTGGGCGCAACTGAAGAAGCAGAAAGTGCTGGCGGGTAAAGGACGCAGTGGCGTGTGGGTGTGTGGCAACAGCGTACTGCCACGCCCCATCCGCTTTGAGAAGATTGGTAACTACGGCGAGAACATCAGGGCGGCGCTGGCGATGGCGTCACCCGATCCGGCGTTGCTGCCCGATCTTAAACGGGCGATCCTCGCGGGGATTGCCTCGCCTGAGTTAAACAGCTATCAGCGCGAAGCGATCTCCCCACAATTGCAAGCGGCCATCAGTCCACGCTGGCCCTATCCGGCGGAAGCCTGGTTAGCCACTGATGGCGGTTTTGATGCCATGAACCTGATTGTGCAGACGCTGTTGTCGCCGGGCGATCGGGTGGTGATTGAAAATCCCACGGCCACCCGTTTGCTGGATATGCTGGAAAATATCGGCGCAGAAATTTTGCCGCTGCCCTGTGATGATCAGGGGCCGATACCCACGGCGCTGGCCACACATCTGCAAAAATCACCGGCGATGTTTATCTATCAGCCGCGCACGCATTCGGCCACCGGCTACAGCGTGACACAGCGACGCAGTGCCGAGTTAGCAAGGGTGCTGGCGAACAGTACCACGATGATTGTCGAGGATGATGGCATTGGCGATCTGTCGCGCTGGCCGGCCTGGAGCCTGGGTTTTCACTTCCCGGAACGGGTCATCCACGTGCACTCATTCTCCAAAGCCTACGGCCCGGATCTGCGCCTGGCGGCGTTATCCGCGACGGCAGACATGGTGAAACGCTTACAGTCGTGGCGTAACTTCGGCGTCAGCTGGACCAGCCGTATCTTGCAGGATGCGGTGGCATGGATGCTCACCGATGAGGCCACACAGCAGAGCATTCAACAGGCGAAGACCGTTTACGCGCAGCGTCGCCAGCAGTTACTGGCGGCACTGGCAAAACGCGGAGTGGTACTGGAAGAGCGAGATGGGTTGAGCGTACAGATCCCGGTGGAATCAGAGCAGTACGCCATGATCACCCTGGCAGCACGCGGCATCGCTGTACTGCCGGGAGAACGCTGTTGCCTCAACGGCGAGCCCTTTATTCGCGTCAGTGCTTCGCTGCTCCCGTTCGATCAGCTTGAAAGCATTGCTGACGCGCTGGTCATCGCCACCGGGCGTGAACTTAAAGCGAGCCCAGATCTTTGATGTGATAACGCGGAGATTCCACATAGCCTTCACGCGAGTAGAACTGGTTGGCTTTAAGGCGGGAAGCGTGACAATGCACTTCCATGCGATCGCAGCCCCGTTCACGCGCTAGCTGTTCGGCATGACTGAGCAGCTGTTGGCCACTGCCTTTACTGCGCTCGCCTTCCGCAATGCAAAAATAGCTGATGCGGGCGAAATCACCGGGCAGCGCCAGTTGGGGGATAAAGTGCAAAGAGAGAAATCCCAGAACCTGATTACCGTGTTCTGCCACCAATAAAATTTCGTCGGGATGGCTGCATAACTGCGCCAGACGTGTATCAATAAACTTTTCTGTGCCGCTGTAACCCAGTTCGGTTAACAGCGCACTCAGGGCAAAACTGTCTTTTGCCAGTGCCTGACGTATATTCATCCTGCCTCCTCATGAGTCCTTGCATGCAGTTATATAGCGTTGTTGCGTAAAAAGCTGCAAGTAAGGATTGTTATGAGAATGTTACTGCCAGGTTCTGTGAAATACGCCGCAGAATGTGCCCTGTCATCAGACTGTCATCACGGCTTAAGGTTGGCTTAACCTGGCTTTGCGATGCTGAGTGAAATACACCTCTGGGGCGCGCACATGAAAAACCTGATTCCACGTAGCTACAATGAAGTGATGGCGCTTTTCGTCGCCATGGCGGCCGTGTTGGGCTATTCCCTGACCTGGTGGCACATGTAAAAAGGACAAAAAAAACCCGCCATTAGGCGGGTTTTCAAAATTCTAACTGTTAACTTACAGAGCGATAACGTTAGCAGCAGATGGGCCTTTAGCGCCGTCAGTGATTTCGAACTCTACACGCTGACCTTCAGCCAGAGTTTTGAAACCATTGCTCATGATTGCAGAGAAGTGTACGAATACATCTTTGCTGCCATCTTCTGGAGTAATGAAACCGAAGCCTTTCGACTCATTAAACCACTTAACGTTACCTTTGATCTTGGACATCTATATTACCTTTACATGAAAAATGGACACTAAACTGTGTCGGCATCTAGTACAGCAATTGCGGTGACATTTGTCCAGTGAGAATTGATGAAAAAGTGATAAATATTGATTTTTTGCATCCCCTTCACACTTTTTGACGCTTTTCACACGCTAAAACTGGAATCTCAGCCAGGCAAAATAGACGTTGCCGTTATTATAAGTCCCTGGAATATAAGTCATTTGGAAAGTGGCTGGCCCATATCCTATTGATGCTAATGGCAAAACCAGTGGAACCGGGATATAGCGCCAGTTATCTCTCGCGGTGACGCCCGCGGTGTAGCCTGCACCGATGTGGAAATTCTGGTCGTTCAATGGCCGCCAGGTCGCTTCCCAGCCATAGCCAGCGATAGGCTCCCATTTGTTGAACGAGTCTTTGAACACCATGGCATAGAGCCCATGCCAGTTGCCTTTCTCATCCCAACGAGAGACACCGCCACCTGCACCCCACGGCCGCTCGTTATACTTTTCGATATGCTCGTCATCATAGGTCCAGCGGTTATGCCAGGTGATAGCGGGCAGGTAAAAGTCATGATGCTGTGGCTGCGACCAGGTTTGCTCAACATTGGTGCTAAATGTGTTCCATCCCGCCTCAATGGCTTGCGATGTTGTGACTGCTGATGCCGAAAACGTCATGGGTAACGTCAAAATTCCGCCCAAAAGTGCGGATAAAATGTGCCGATTCACAAAAAAATCCTATTAAGTCATCTCTTAAATTCGCCCCCAGTAAAAAGGCGCATTCGGTGAGTGGGCGATTATTAGCGTAACAACTTAAAACGATATCTAAAAAGGCGGCTAAAAACTCCAGGGATAGTCTGTGTTACACCATTATTTTCCGATGATTTAGATTAGGTTGTGGTTTTTCTATAGAAAGAAATATCCCGGACGTCAGGAAAAATGCACATTAAATGCACTCTCTGCGTGATAATCACCCAGAGAGACAACTTAATTTTCAGTAACTTAACGACAATCATTTACATCAGAAATAAATTAATTAAATTTATGAATTGAACTCTGAGGGCGAATAAGATAAATCTCATCTTTCCAGGATGGAGAGGGAGGAACATTGAAATGACGATTCGCTGTCGACGCTGCGGCTGCGCTAAATTTTATTTCACATTGCCGAAAGTGGAAGAGGATAGAAATAACCCACACCATGGTGCGTGTTGCGCGGGTTGTGATAAACCGATTGACTGGCGGGACTTGATTCCGGCAATGCTGACATTGAGCGAATTTGCCGCGTCCCGGGCAGAATAAAGAATTCAGGCACCTCAGGTGCCTGTTCATGCTAAAAAATCAGTTTGAATACACCCGTAATCGTCAGTAATCCCACGATAAAAATGATGGCAATAATCCACAGAATTATTTTCATTGTTCGCTCCTTCAGTGATGAAAAATAACGCGCCTGTTATCCAGTATAGATGATCATTCTGCGTTCGCTGTGCAGTGCGAGCACTGTCACGCATGGTGATGAGCGTTGCCTTCCGTTCAGTTTTATTTCTGCGAGACGGGTCGCATGTCGCGATTTTATCTCTCTCTCCCGCTGCGCACCGCCGGCTCGTGCTGTCTAAACTTACAGCGCCTCTAGCAGGCCTCAATTGTTATCACTGCCTACGTAACAAGGAGATCTTATGAGCACGATTAATACCAGCATGGGGCGTTACAGCCTGAAGGCAAAGGATTACGGCAACCACATCAGTGGCAGCATTGCTATTAATGATGAGGGTGGCACCCAACTCACCATGCAAGAGTTTGAAGAGCATTACCTTGACGATGTCGTCAACAATGTCATTTATCCGGTCACGGGTGGGAACCGTGAAATTACCCGCGCGTTGCGCGATCAGATGGTGAAAGCGGGCTTTGAACAGCCGCATTGAGTTTTTGGGCCACAGATTGTGGCCCTTTGCTTTTGATAACACTCACTTGCGGTAATGATAGCTTTAAGCGCAGGATGCATTATCGAACATGACAAGGAGATTGACCGCGTGAGTGCCCTTTACCGACTTCCCCCTTCCCAGTTACATCAATTTGTTCAGGCCATTTGGTTACATGCCGGCAGCAGCGCCGAAGAGTCACGTTTAGTGGCTGACCATCTGGTGGCCGCCAATCTGGCCGGTCACGATTCACACGGTGTAGGAATGATCCCGAGCTATATGAGCTCACTGAAGCAGGGATTCCTGCAACTGAACCAGCACACCACCATTGAAAAGGATGCCGGTGCGGTGCTCACCCTGCACGGACATAACGGCTTTGGTCAGGTGGCGGCACATCAGGCGATGCAGTTGGGTATTGAGCGTGCAGCGAAGCTGGGTATCGCTGCAGTCGGCTTACACCATTCCCACCATATTGGTCGTATCGGTCATTGGGCGGAACAGTGCGCAGCGGCAGGATTCGTCTCTTTCCATTTCGTCAACGTGATGGGTGATCCGATGGTTGCGCCCTTTAACGGTAGCGACCGTCGTTTTGGCACCAACCCCTTCTGTGCCATCTTCCCACGCCAAAATGCCAAACCGCTGCTGCTCGATTTCGCTACCAGCGGGATTGCCTACGGCAAAACACGCGTGGCATGGAACAAAGGGCAACAGGTCGCGCCCGGTTATCTGATCGATCATCAGGGGCAACCCACCACCGAACCCGGCGTGATGCATCAGGCACCTTATGGCTCGCTGATGCCCTTCGGTCTGCACAAAGGTTACGCGCTGGCCACGATGTGCGAAATTCTGGGCGGTGCGCTTTCCGGTGGTCGCACCACGCACGATGCCACGCTGGTCAGCAGCCATGACGCCATTTTCAACTGCATGACCACCATCATCGTTAATCCCGAAGCGTTTGATGCCCCGGCGATGCAGGAAGAAGCAGAATCGTTCCTCGAATGGGTAAAACGCTCGCCACAAAGCGGCGATGCACCGATTCAGGTGCCAGGTGAATGGGAAGAACAGAATCGTATCGAACGCGATCGCGAGGGGATTCCGCTCGACAGCAACAGTTGGGAACAGATTTGTGCAGCGGCATTACAAGCGGGCATGTCCGATGAAGAGCTGGCGGCCTTCCGCGCGCTGGCGCAGTAGACCCCAGTAATAAGAAAGCTGAGGCACATCGCCTCAGCTGATTTCCTTCAGATCACGTTAGCCAGCAGCAAACAGCCGACCAAACCACACACCGAAATAATGGTTTCCAGCGCGGACCAGGAGCGGATGGTTTCACCGATGGTCAGGTTGAAGTATTCCTTGAACAGCCAGAAGCCCGGATCGTTGACGTGAGAGAAGATCACGCTGCCGGAACCCACGGCAATCACCATCAGCTCCGGGCTGGCACCGCTGGTGGCAATCAGTGGTGCAACGATCCCGCCGGCGGTAATCGCCGCCACGGTGGCTGAACCCAATGCGATACGCAACACCGCCGCGATGGACCACGCCATAAAGATCGGTGATACATTGGTCTCGTGCATCATACCCGCGATGTATTTATCAACGCCGCTGTCCACCAGCACCTGCTTGAACGCCCCGCCGCCACCAATGATCAACAGCATCATGGCGATGATTTTGATCGAGTCGGTGATGGTGCCCATCACTTCATCCATGCTACGTCCACGGTTCAGACCAAAGGTGAAGATGGCGATCAGTACCGCAATCAGCGTTGCCATAATCGGGTCACCAAAGAACTCCGCATACGGCAACAACAGATGCCCTTTCGGCAACACCATCTCCGCCACGGCACGCAAGGCCATCAGCACTACCGGCACTAACGCCGTCCAGACGCTGACGCCAAAGCCGGGCATTTCCGCTTCGGTAAAGGTTTTCGGGTTCCACAAACCTTCAGGAATCGGTTTGTCGATGCCTTTCAGGAAGCGCGCATACACCGGGCCCGCCAGAATCACGGTCGGAATACCCAGCAGAGTGCCATACAGCAGCGTTTTACCCATATCGGCGTTGAACAGCGTCGCAATCGCCGTTGGACCTGGATGCGGAGGCAGGAAACCGTGCGTCACCGACAATGCCGCAGCCATCGGCACGCCGACGTACAACAGCGGCACACGCGCCGACGCCGCGATGCTGAACACCAGCGGCAGCATCAACACAAAGCCCACTTCATAGAACAGCGCGAAGCCCACCGTGAAGCCGGTTAAGACCAGCGCCCACTGAATGTGTTTTTGACCAAATTTAGCAATCAGCGTGGTGGCAATACGCTGGGCACCGCCGCAGTCAGCCAGCAGTTTTCCCAACATCGCGCCAAAGCCCATGATCAGCGCCAGACTACCAAGTGTGCCGCCCACGCCGGTTTTGATCGATCCAATCACTTTGTTGACGGGCATACCCTGCATCATGCCCACCGCCAGCGCGACCAGGATCAGCGCAATAAATCCGTTCAGCTTGAAGCGAATCATTAACAGCAGCAGTAAGGCTACGCCAATCGCCACATAGAGTAATGGCATAATTTTTCTCCACTTTTGCGCACGACAGCATGTCGGCAGCGGTTTGTTTTGTTGATCCCAAAGGACAGTCGATTCGGTGACATCGCTGAGAGGCACGCGGTCTGTCGCACAATGTTACGGGTATCATGTTAAGGGTAACATTGCGCACAAAGCATCAGCCGTGCGGGGGGAATTTCTGTTTTGCGAAGGTGATCAACTTTTTGCCAGGCAGTTATCAGAATGTTTGCAGCGGGGGCGTCACCGCTTTTGGTTACACTAAGGTCTTTATGCCCTTCAAAAAAAGGATCTGCAGGTGAGTGAGAATCTGATCGAGTTGTACAGTAATCAACAAACCCTGTTTGGACGTGGCAGTATTGACCGATTATTGCCGCTGCTAGCTGCCCATCCCCAACCGACGTTGCTGTTTTGTGGCCGCTCTTTCCTCAACGGTCCCGCCTGGCAAAGACTGGGCGCGGCACTCAATGACCAGATTCTGGGCTATGAAATTGTCAGCCATGAAGCCTCGCCCGATGAAATTGATGCCTGGGTGAATCGCTGGCGCGGCCATGTGGATCGCGTGGTAGCGATCGGCGGCGGCAGCGTGCTGGATGCGGCTAAAGCTTTCAGCGCCATGATGCAGCATCCGCTCAACACCGCACGCTACCTGGAGAAAGTGGGTGATACGCCGGTTCAGGCGATCACTCTGCCGCTGATCGCCATTCCCACCACTGCGGGAACGGGCAGTGAGGCGACGCAAAACGCCGTGGTGACCGATCAGCAGCATATTCAGGTGAAAGCCTCGTTGCGCCATCCGGTGTTTGTGCCACAGGTGGCGATTCTGGATGCCGATTTGCTCAAGGGCACACCGGATAGCGTACTGGCCACCTGCGCCATTGATGCCTTTACCCACCTGTTTGAAGCGTATCTGTCGCGCAAAGGCAATCTGTTTACCCAACAAACGGCGCTGAATGGGCTGCGGCTGTTCTTTCAGGCGTGGCCAAACCTGAATCGTGACGATGCACATGGTGATGAAGCGCGAGAAGCGATGATGATGGCTTCCTGGCTGGGCGGTGTCTGCCTGAGCAGTGCGGGATTGGGCGTGATTCATGGGATTGCCGGTGAACTGGGCGCCATCAAACCTTTCCATCACGGAGAAGTGTGTGGACGTTTGCTGTTCCCATTCCTCGATGTGCTGGCGGAAACCGAACACGCCGAACAGAAGCGTTTGATGACACAGCTGGGGCAAGCATTGTTACCGGACGATCCGGCGCCGCCCGCGCTGGCGCTCAAAGCCTGGTTGCAGGCGCATGCGATTGTGCCGTTCTGGCAGGATGGGCCGACCTTGAGCGCCACCGACGTTGACTGGATTGTCGCGCGCGCCAACAGTAAAAACGGCTGGGTCAGTTACGATGCCCCCACCCTCACCGAGATGATTACTGCGGCCTGGCACGTTGCATAACATCGGTTGATTTAGACGGTGCGGGCGCGCCAAAGCACACCCGCACAACATGACTTTCCCGCCACTTTACAGCGCAATGTCGTGCCGCTTCATCTCGCCGCACCTGCATACGCCCCGCGCATCGGCAAAGCAAACAATGAATTAAGTGTCAGATGACGCTCAGAGGCTAAACGGCGGTTTGCCCGCCAGCATCTGTTCAATCACCTGCAGCACACCCTCTTCATTGTTGCTGGGCGCTTCATAGCGTGCGGCATCTTTCACTTTTTGCGGTGCATTCGCCATGGCGAAGCTAAAGCCCGATTGCTGCAACATCTCCAGATCGTTACCGCCATCGCCAAACACCAAAATCTCGCTGCGATCGATGCCCCAGCGTTTGCCGAGCAGATCGAGCCCATGCCCTTTGTGATTGCCAGGCACAATCAGATCCACAGATCCGTGGCCGCTGGAGGTCGCTGCGGCCGAACCCTGATGCAGGCGTTCGATATCGGCCATTAATGGTTCAACATAATCATCGGAAAGATTGAGGGCGAACTTGAAGAGTTTGTCATCCGCGACCTCATCGAGGCTGCGAATCGGCTTCAGACGATGGCAGTAGTGGCGCATCTTCACCAGCCAGCTCTCGTCGAGACCTTCGAAGTAGTAAGCACTTTCACGTCCGCAGAGGATATAACGCAGTTCCGGGTAGTGCCCGTTGTGCAGGGTGTCGAGTACCGCATCGATATCGTCACGGCTGAATGCGCCGCAGAACAGCTCTTCATCGCGATCGATGATCCATGCACCGTTTTCGGCGACGAAGGCAATTTCGCTGGAGATATCGGGGAAGAAGGATTTGAGTTGGTAATACTGATTGCCACTGGCGACCACAAATTTGATGCCGCGCCGTTTCATCTCTTCATAACAAGCCTGAAAACGAGCCCGGTTGTACTGCTTTTTATCGTCGAGAAAGGTGCCGTCCTTGTCTACTGCCACCATTTTTACCACGGTCATCATGACTCCTTAGCGCGTTGTAGGGAAAAAAGGGTCGCATAGAGAATAACCTGGTGAGGGCAGAAAGCAGAGAGAAACACGGATGGCCGTAGCCATCCGTGGGGGAGATTAGTTAAATGCGCCGTTCAGCAGCAGCGAGGTGATCACGCCAGTGGCGGCAGCAATCAGGACGTAATTGCCGTCAATGTAAGACCAGTACTCACCGCGCGGCGGCTCTGGCAAACGGCGTTCACGCCAGTCATCTACACGATAGTGCGGGCCACGGAATTCTGGCGGCATCGGGTGACCGCGACGGAAGTCATGGCCGTTCCAGGCGAAGTGATCGCCGTCATGGTGTCCATCTGGGCCACGATGGTCGGCATAACGGTCATGGTGATCCGGGCCACGGTCCGGGCCATGGTTGTAGCCATGATCGGGGCCGCGATCGCCGCCATGGTCAGGGCCACGCCCATGATCCTGATGCTGGTCGCCGCCGTGCTGCTGCCAGCGCTGGTCGCCCGGGCCATCTGCCCAGGAGACGGAAGAAAACAGTGTGCTGCATGCAATAAGTGACGCAATAAGACTTAATGTTGTTTTTTTCATGATGTTGCCTCCAATGATAACGGCAGTTACTGCGCCGTCGAGAGACACTATTCACCAATCAAAAGCAAAAGAGGATTTCCAAAACTCTTAAAAACCGCAGACTTACATTAAATTACTACAAATTATCGATTTCTTAACGGTTGTGTCTTTTCTGACATTATCTGGTCTTAAAGTCAGCGGATTCATACTACAGCGGAGAGGAAAGAAACCCGATCGCGAGGATCGGGTGGAGAATGCTATTTCCATAAATTGCATAAAGCGGGTAAACCCTAAAGTTGAGGGTAAAACTGAAGCACACAACGCCACATCACTAGCATTGCGGATAAACAATACCATTTTAAAATGCAAAATTCTTTTAAAAACCCCTGCTTTTCGGAAAAAACCGTAAAAATAAAATGGCGCAGAAAAATAATCTGCTGTGCGAGGGATCTGATGCACAAATAAGGTCTGTGCTCTGACCAGAATAGCGGTTTGATAAATTTCGCACCGTCGTGGTGATAGAAACGAACCTGCCCCCAACGATAACCACACAACCACCAGGCGATAAAACACTGCTAAATCAATACCATTCCCTTCAACCTGCGTCGGCAAACCCTTTCATTAATCAGACTTCAGCGTTATTCATCAATTTACCCGGCATTAATACGTTAGAATCCTGCAGCACCTCGATTAATTCACAATCGTGATTAATATCGCGCTAAATATAGCGCAGGCTTTACCTCGCTTAATGGATTTTTATTTCAACTTCGATATCAGCGTTAGAATATTACGTTACCGCTTCGATTTATTTCCGAAGGATGGAGTCATGGAAAGAATATTAGTCAGTGCCTGCCTGATGGGATTGACGGTTCGTTATAATGGCAGCGATAAGTTGCTCATCTCTCGCACACTGGCGCGGTGGCGCGCCGAACATCGTCTGGTGATCCACTGCCCCGAGTTAGCGGCAGGCCTGAACACCCCGCGATTGCCCGCTGAAATTCGTGGCGGTAATGCTGAACAGGTTCTCAAGGGTGAGGCGAAAATTATCGAATCAAACGGCGATGATGTCACTCAGCACTATGTGCTGGCCGCCTGGCTGGCGTTGCGCGCCGCGCAGGAGGCGCAGTGTCGTTTTGCCCTGCTCACCGATGGCAGCCCAACCTGTGGCAGTCGGCAGATTTATGATGGCCACTTCAGCGGCGAAAAAATTGCAGGCAATGGGGTGGCCGCCGCCCTGCTGCGCCAGCATGGCATCGAAGTCTTCAACGAAGCGCAGCTTGACGAACTCATTCAGCGTGTCGCGGAAGCCGACAAATGACGCGTGGTCGAAGCCGGATGGCGTGCTAACGCCGCCGCCGGACGCACCGGACGGCGCACCAGCTCACCCTCACAGTTCGGGCAACGATGATTCAGCGTGGTTTCCACGCACTCGACACAAAAGGTACATTCGAACGAGCAGATGCGCGCATCGGGTGAGTCCGGCGGTAAGTCTTTATCACAGCATTCGCAGTTGGGACGCAGTTCCAGCATGGTTCATCTCCAGTCAGATTTTTCACCATCATCACCGCGATTCAATCCTTGCACCAGCCCGCTTGCAGACATCAGCAGGACAAATCGGGACATCCGATGTCCACACGCGTGGCCTAAAAGCATTACATTCCGCTAATCACGTTCTATAGTTCAATCGCCACGTTTACTCACGAGACAATTGAATGCGTATTAAAGGACTTAACTTCGGCTTCTTTGTTGTTATTTTGGCGATAGTCACCTACGCCTTTTTTGATGTGCTGACACCATACTTCTCTGCCATTTTTTGGGCAGCCATTCTGGCGGTGATCTTCCATCCGCTGAAGTCATTGCTGCGCCGCAAAATGGGCGATCGTAACGGGCTCGCTGCCTTTGCCACTCTGGCAATCATCTGCCTGATCGTGTTCACGCCATTAGCGATTATCACCTCGTCGATGGTAGTTGAAGTCAATACTGTGTACACCAAACTGCAGAACAGCTCGTCACAGTTCCCGACGGTGTTTGCCGAATTAATGCAGCACTTACCGAACTGGGCGCAGAGTTATCTCGCGGAACACAACCTCAACAATGCCGGCCAGATTCAGCAGAAACTGTCTGAATTTGCCCTCAAAGGCGGCCAATACATGGCAGGCAGCGTGTTCATGATCGGTAAAGGAACGTTCACCTTTACGGTTGGCTTCGGCGTGATGCTGTATCTGCTGTTCTTCCTGTTGAAGGATGGCCCATGGCTGGTGAATCTGATACTGGAAGCACTGCCGCTCTCTACCTACGTGAAGCATCACCTGATGGTGAAATTTGCCGCCGTCTCACGCGCTACCGTCAAAGGCACGGTGGTGGTCGCGGTGGTTCAGGGCGTGTTGGGCGGTCTTGCCTTCTGGTTCACCGGCATTGACGGCAGCTTGCTGTGGGGTGCGTTGATGGCGTTCCTGTCGCTGATCCCGGCGGTCGGTTCCGCCATCGTTTGGGTGCCTGCGGCAATCTTCTTCTTCGCCACCAGCGCGATATGGAAAGGTCTGTTCCTGGTCGGCTTCTTTGTGGTGATCGTCGGTCTGGTAGACAACATTTTACGTCCGCTGCTGGTCGGAAAAGACACCAAAATGCCTGACTACTTGATCCTGATCTCGACGCTGGGCGGCATGGAAGTTTACGGTATCAATGGCTTTGTGATCGGCCCGTTGATTGCCGCGCTGTTTATCGCCTGCTGGAACCTGCTCTCCGGGCGCGACAACCGCGACAATGTCGAGGTAATCGACGAAGAAGTGATTGAAGAGGGGAAATCGCGCGAGTAAGGCCTTTCCCTGTCAGGCGGTTGCTGCACACGGCAACCGCCCGTTTACCGGAGAACTGCATCGATGTACCAGGGTTGGTTAAAATCTTTCGCGCCGCTAGCGCAGGCGCTTATTTTGCTCGCATGTCTGACCCTTGTGCTGTTTGGGCTGCGCCTTGGTGCGCCGCTGATCAACCAGGTGCTGCTGGCGATATTTCTTGCCGTGATGCTCGATCCGCTGATTAGCCGCCTGGCGCGACGCGGCATCCCACGTACGCTCTCTTCTCTGCTGGTGATTGTGATTTTGCTGCTGCTGATCGTCATCACCATCATGTCACTTAGCGCCTCCGCGCCCGACCTGATCAAACTCAGCCGTCAGGCACCCAATCTGGTAGCAGCCAAGCTGCAATACCTGACGCTCTCTCTGAGCCAGATGGGCATTGCCCTCACCGCCGATGAGATGCTGAATTTTGTCGATGCCGGTGCGGTGGTGCGCTTTGTCACCTATCAACTGTCGTTAATCCCCGGCCTGCTTTCGTGGTGGCTGATGGTGTTCCTGATGCTGCTGTTTATGCTGATTGAGCTGCCGCTGCTGAAACGCACCCTGCGCGCCAGTAAACAGCACACTGCGCTGTTTATCGCTTTGGAAGAAGGGATTCAGAGTGTGATTGTTTATGCGCGGGTGAAAACGTTGACCGGCCTGCTGGGCGGCGTGATTGTCTGGGGCATGGCGCATCTGCTGGGATTGAAGTTCGCCTTTTTGTGGGGCGTGCTGATGTTTATCTTCAACTACATTCCGGTGCTCGGTTCCTTTCTCGCGGCCATTCCGCCGGTGATCCAAACCTTTATCCTGTTCGATACTCAAACCAGCCTGATGATGGTGGGATTCTTTGTGGTGCTGAACCTGCTGCTCAGTTCGGTGCTGGAACCGCTGATGCTCGGCAAGCGCCTCAATCTCACCCTGACCGTGCAGCTGCTGGCCTTCCTGTTCTGGCAAGCGCTACTCGGCATGACCGGTGCGATACTGGCGATTCCTCTCACCTTCTTGCTGAAAAAAGTCTGGCTGGCACTGCGCCAGCCAGAGTGAGTTATCGGGCGACGCGCCAGCCGCGCGTCAGATGCTTCTCAATTTCCACCAGCACAAATATCCCGGCGCTGACTGCCAGCGAAATAAACCAATATTTAATCGGCAGCGGCTCGGTGCCAAACAGCGTATTCATCAGCGGCAGATAGATAATCATCGCCTGCAGCGCCACCAGCACCAGCGTTACCAGCCAGATACCGCGATTTTTCAGCAAGCCAGCATCCAGTGAGAAGCCATTGCTGTTGCGGCAGTTGAGCATGTACGCCCACTGAGCAGTCACCAGCATCTGCAGCAGCACCGTACGGATAAACTCCGGCGAGTAACCGCGCGGCTGCAGCCAGGCTTCCAGCACAAAGGCGCTAATCGAGATCAGCAGCCCGACGAAAATCACTCGCCAGATGGCGTAACCATCCATCACATGGCTGCGCACGTTACGTGGCGGCCGACGCATGATATTGCGCTCGGCGGCTTCAAATGCCAGCCCAAATGACAGGGTCGCCGAGGTCGCCATGTTCATCCAGAGAATCTGCACCGGCGTCAGCGGTAATAGATTGCCCATCAGAATGGCGATGATGATCAACAGCCCCTGCGCGAGGTTGGTCGGCATCACAAACAGGATAGTTTTCTTCAGGTTATCGTAAACGCGACGCCCCTCTTTCACCGCCGCCGCGATAGTCGCAAAGTTATCATCCGCCAGAATCATATCCGCCGACTCTTTGGTCACCTCGGTGCCTTTGATGCCCATGGCGATGCCGACATTGGCCTGTTTCAGCGCAGGGGCATCATTCACCCCATCGCCGGTCATCCCGACAATCTCCCCACTCTCTGCCAGCGCTTTCACCAGACGCAGCTTATGTTCCGGGCTGGTGCGTGCGAAAATGTCGTACTCACGAGCCGCTTTGCCCAGTTCCGCATCATCCATGTGCTCCAGCTGATAACCGGTGACGGCGCTGTCACTGTTGCCGATGCCTAACATCTGACCGATGGCCATCGCCGTTTCCGGGTGATCGCCGGTGATCATTTTGACGCGAATCCCGGCCTGCTGGCAGTCGCGTATGGCGGTAATCGCTTCCGGACGCGGCGGATCCATCATGCACGCCAGACCCAGCATCATCATGCCCTCGCGCAGTTCGGCGTGATCGATCTGCTGTCGGCCTTCCGGTAGCCAGCGCCAGGCGGCGGCCACGGTGCGCAGCCCTTCGCTGGCATAAGTGGTGATTGCGGCGTTCCAGTAATCGCGATCCAGCGCTTCGGCACCCTGCGCGCCCTGCTGCTGCTGGCACAGCGCAAGCAGCACATCCGGTGCGCCCGTCAGTAACAGGCACGCTTTGCCATCAATCAGGCAACTCACGGCCATGTATTTGTAGGCCGAGTCAAACGGCAGCTTGCTCAGCACCTGCACACTTGCCGAATTGATGCCTGCTTTCGCCGCCAGCACCTTGAGCGCGCCCTCGGTGGGGCCACCGACAATCCCCCAGTGCCCCTGATTATCCTGCCTCAGTTGGCTCTCGTTGCAGATATCTACCGTCTGTAAAAAGCCGTTGAGCAGCGCCTCATCACGCTGGCCGCTTTCCAGATGGAACTCCCCTTTCGGCTCATAGCTGTTGCCACTGATGCGCCAGTGACTGTTCGCCAGCACAAGCGCTTTCACCGTCATTTCGTTCATGGTGAGCGTGCCGGTTTTATCGGAGCAGATCACTGACATGGCACCGAGGGTTTCGACCGTTGGCAGCTTGCGAATAATGGCGTGATTGCGCGCCATCGACTGCACGCCAAGTGAGAGAATGATCGATATAATCGCCGGTAACCCCTCTGGCACCGCCGCCACCGCCAGACTGATCACCGCCAGCAGCAGTTCCGCCAGCGGGATGTCGCGCAGCAGATAACCGAACACGAACAGCGCGGCCATCATCAGCAAAATGATATAGAAAATCGCCTTACCGAGTTTTTCAATCTGCACCAGCAACGGCGTTTTTGCTTCTTCGATGGAGGAGATCATCGCGTTGATGTGCCCCAACTCGGTATCACCGCCAGTGGCGATCACCACACCTGCGGCAGTGCCAGAACTCACCGTGGTGCCGGAATAAACCAGATTCAGCCGATCGCCGAGCGACTTTTCGCCTTCCAGCGCATCGCTTAATTTGGACACCACCGTGGATTCCCCAGTGAGGATGGCTTCTTCTACCCGCAAATTGTGCACGTCGAACAAACGCAGATCGGCAGGGATCTTGTCGCCAGGACGCAGTAACACCACGTCACCGACCACCAGCTCTTCGGTCGGTACCGTCATCTGCCGTCCATCGCGCAATACCATCGCTTCGTTCGACAGCATGTTCTGAATGCTTTTCAATGACTTCTCGGCGTTACTTTCCTGGATAAATCCAATCAGTGCATTGATGACAGCAACGCCGAGAATGACAAAGGTATCCACCCAGTGGCCCATCACCGCGGTAATCAGCGCTGCCGCCAGCAGGATGTAGATCAGCACATCTTTAAAGTGCGCCAGAAAGCGCATCAGCAGTGATTTTTCGGCTTTCTGTGGCAGCACGTTGCGCCCGTTAGCCGCCAGACGCGCCCTCGCCTCTTCGGTCTGCAAGCCACTGGGCGAACTGTTTAAGCGGATAAAAGCGCTGGCACTGTCGAGCTGATATAAGGGCCGATCAGATGAATCCGATCGATCTGGACGGAAAGGAACAACGGTCATATTTCACCCCGTGCGGTTGACAATAAAATGAAAAAAGGAGAGTAAAACAAAAGCCCAGTTTAATATTATTAATCTTTACCGAGATGACCGGGGTCATGTTTTAGTTAATTAGACCGTTAATTAACATCGCCAATAATCATTCAGTGTTGAATTAATCACACTCTGGAAATCAGAGGTGATAATGCTTTATTTACCGATAAAAAATCACAACAAAAACATAAATTTAATCAATTAAAACAGCGCGTTATAAAAATTTCACTTGTTTATTTATGCAAGGTTACTTACTGGCATGACTATTAGTTCAGTGACATTTTATGACGTTACTCTTAGGATCACATAAATAACTTTACCTTCAGGTAAAATTAAACCCAATCTAAACAAGGTCACACTTCGTCTTTCCGACGCGAGACTCTGATTTCTCGTCTCGCCCCGATAAGACCACTACCTGCACACCTTAACATTTACCCACAGTGAAAACTTTTTACTGTTTTACGTCGAACTTATCACCTCAACGCCCAGTGACATCACTGAATTTAAACGACTCATCGCATAATTAGAAAGCTGATTAAAAACCATAGTAATTATATAAATAACACGTCAGGTCATGATATTTATTGCATCAGGAAAACCTTACAAAATAATTATTTGCGCCATTTAAACTTTACTCTTAAAATCTGCTAACCAATAAAACCAATCCTTATGAATATTCCATTCACCGCAATAAACAGGACAGCCATATGAAGGAAGTTCTTATCGTTGATGACCATCCGGTGGTTCGGATGGCATTAAGACTGCTGCTTGAAACGGACAACATGAATGTGGTGGGCGAAACGGATGACGGATTTGAAGCATTAGCGCTCACCAAGAAACTGTCGCCGGATTTGATCATCGTGGATATCGATATGCCTTCTTACAACGGCATCGATCTGGTACAGAGGCTGCGCCACAACGGCTTTAACGGCGGCATTCTGGTGCTGACCGGCAAGGACGTTGACCACTACATCAAGCGCAGCGCCACTGCGGGTGCCGATGGTTTTATTAGCAAGCGCAATAACATGACCGAATTGCACGATGCCATTCGCGCGATTAATGCCGGATATGGCTTCTTTCCTTTAAATCGCCGACGTCAGGGTTTACCGGATGATATTCAGGAAGACAAAAATAAAATTGCCGGCCTCTCCAGTAAAGAATTGCAGGTGCTGGTGTATTTATCCAAAGGAATGAAAGTGGTGGAAATGGCACAGCGGATGAAAATCAGTGATAAAACGGTAAGTACTTACAAACGCCGATTAATGGAAAAGCTCGACATTCAAAATATGGTCGGCCTTTACGAGTTTGCCAAACGCAATAATATCGCCTGACAGAGTGATGGTTAAATTACTCCTCCTGATTGGCCTGATGCTCTGCCTGATGAGCCAGCCAGTCAGGGCTGAAGATCCCCGCATCATGCAGTTGGTCAGCCGTGAACAAAATGTCCTGCTGACCTTTGATCTCCCCGACAACGACTGGCGCTGGCTGGGCGAAAAGCGCGAAGTCAGCGTTGCGATTTACGCGCCTGAAAATCCGCCGTTCGATATGGTGATCGATGCCAACACGCTGGAAGGGATCTCCGCAGACTACACCGCTTTAGTTCTGCATTATCTGGGTTTGCACATCAACACGCACTATTACAGCAGTCGCAGTGCGGCGCTTGACGCCCTGCAGCAAGGCAAGGTCGATATGCTGGTGGACAGCGCGGGCAGCCCGGAACCTACTGCGGCAGAGCTATTATTGAGTACTGCGTTTGCCTCTGATTACCCTGCGATGGTGTCACGCGATAACATCATGTCTGAAATGAGTGATGATAATTCGCCGATGCAAATCGCCATGCCGCGCGGCTACCTGAGCGATGCCTGGATCGAGGCGCGCTATCCGGAAGCAAAAATCACTCGCTATCCTTCTGCGCTCAGCGCGCTGGCGTCATTAGCCTTTGGCGAAAACGACTACTTTATTGGCAATCTCAACACCGCCAACTACCTGATTGAACGCAACTACGCCTCAACGCTTTCCGTGATACGCATTTTTGAGCCCACCGATGCCGGACCGCGCTTTGTGTTGCCCATCCGCAATGCGCCACTGTTTCGGGGCGTCAATGCGGTGCTGAATGCCATTCCCTTGCAGCAGCACAAAGCCATCTTCCATCAATGGGTGCAAAGCATGCCGCCGATGATGGCGGCGCCGCCTCTGCAACTCACCGACCGTGAGCGGCGCTGGCTGGCTCAGCATCAGACGCTGCGCGTGGTGATGAACCCGCTCGATGCGCCTTTCACGTTGAAAGATCGGCACAACAAATTTAACGGCATGACCGCGGATTTACTGCGCCTGATCCACCTGCGCACCGGTATCGACTTCACCATGATCGAAGCCTCTTCCGTCAACGCAATGTTCGACCGGCTCAGCCGCCATGAAGTTGAGCTGGTTGGCTCGCTGGCCCACAGCCCGCAGCGTGAAGCGCGCGCCCTCTTCTCCCGCCCTTACGTGCTGCCGCCGTATGTGCTGGTGAGCAAAAACACGCTGGGTGCGCCCAAATCACTCAATGACACCGACACGCTGGCGATTACGCCCCAGCATGAGCTCATCGGCTGGCTGAAGGAAAATTTCCCCCACATCAAGTTGGTCACCGTTGAGAACGCCAGTATTGCACTACAGATGGTGAATGAAGGTCGGGTGGATAGCGCGGTGAATAACCTGATTGCCGCGCGCTACATGATCGATCGCTACTTCAGCAATCGCCTGCAGATTGTCTCACGCCTCGGGGAAAATCCCGCGCGGATTGCCTTTGCCGTGGGGCGCGATAATCCGGAACTGCTAAGCATCCTGAACAAGGTGCTGGCGACCATCCCGCCGCGCGATATCTCGCTGCTGGCGATGAAATGGCAGGGCACGCCCGATGTCAAACTCGACACCTGGATGGCCTATCGACACGAGTTTTACGGGCTGGCGGGGATCTTCGCGGTGCTGGTGATCACCTCACTGTTCTGGAACTACCATCTGCATCGCGCGGTGCGTCAGCGTAAAGAGGCGCAGGCGCGACTGCAGGAACAAGCCACCTTCCAGAAAATCCTGTTCAACGGCACGCCGGTGCCGATTTACGTCATTGACCACAAAGGCGAGATGACCAACAAAAATCCGGCCTGGAGCCAGTTCTTCAACGATGCACACTCCAATATCAGCCAATTGCCGCTCAGTGACAGCGCGCATCCGTTGCACGCTATTTGCCAGGCGCAAATGGCCTTACTGGCGGAACAAACGTCAATGGAGATGACACCACAGCGCGGCCAGATCGATAACGGCCACGAACTGCGTGATGTCATCCACCGCGCGGTGGCGTTTCGCGATAATCACGGCAACCTCGCCGGGATGATTTGCAGCTGGCAGGATGTGACGGAACATGAACAACTGACCCGCGATCTGCTGCAGGCCAGCGAGCGCGCCGAACAGGCTAACCGCACCAAAAGCACCTTCCTCGCCACCATGAGCCACGAAATCCGCACGCCGATCAGCGCGATTATTGGCTTGCTGGAGCTGGCGGTCGCCAATCGCCTGCAACAACCGTGCGATAAAGAGTCGGTGCGCGTCGCCTATGAATCCGCGCAATCGCTGATGGGGCTGATTGGCGATATCCTCGACATGGCGAAAATCGAATCGGGCAAGCTGGAGCTGTCGCCGGAATGGGTGCGCTTCGATACCCTGGCCGAACCGGTGGTGCGCGTGTTTGAAGGGCTGGCGCGCCAGAAAGGATTGCTGCTGCACTATCAGATTGATGTGCTACATCCGGACGAACTGCTGCTGGATCCGATGCGTCTGCGGCAAATCCTTTCCAACCTGATCAGCAACGCCATCAAATTCACCGAGCGCGGCACGGTCGAAGTGCAGGTGCGCAGCAAACCCGGCGAAGGCGATCGCGCCACGCTGGAACTCACGGTGCAGGATACCGGCATCGGCATCAGCGAAGAGGATCAGCAGCTGATATTCAATCCTTACGAACAATCCGCATCGGGCAAAAAACAGAGCGGCACCGGACTCGGATTAGCGATTTGTGAACAAATGGTGGCGATGATGGCGGGCAGCCTGACGCTGCACAGCCAACCGGGACGCGGCACGCGCATCTGCGTGCGTATCCCGGTGGATTGTCGTGAAGCGGTGAGCGCGCCGGTGGAACCGATACGCCAGCAAGATGCCTGTGGCCTGCCGTTAACCATCCTGACGGTGGATGATCATCCTGCCAACCGCCTGCTGCTGAAACGCCAGCTCACCCGACTGGGACACAAAGTGATCGAAGCCGAGGATGGCGAACAGGCGCTGTGGCTGTGGCAGGAAAACCAGATTGATTTGGTGATCACCGATTGCAGCATGCCGGTAATGGATGGCTTCACCCTGACGCGCGAACTGCGTAAAAAACAGCGTGAACCGCTCACCATTATGGGACTGACCGCCAACGCGCAGCCAGAAGAGCGATCGCGCTGCCTGGAAGCGGGCATGGATGACTGCCTGTTCAAACCGTTGCGCCTGCCGCAGCTGGAAGCACTGCTGCAAAGGGTGCCGCGCCCTGCTGTTGTGCACTATCCCGGCCATGTCGCGCTGAATCATCTGCTCGATCTTAACGCCCTGCGCGAACTGGCTCATCAGGACAACGAGATGCTGCAGCGCCTGCTCAGCGCCACCCGCGATGAGAATCTGCAGGATATGCAGGTGGCCTGCGCCTGTTTCGACAATCGCGACTGGCCCGCGCTGGAGCGCAGCCTGCACCGTCTGGCAGGTTCAGTGCAGATCATCGGCGCCATATCGATTGCCGATCAGTGCCGCGAATTAGAGCAAGCCTGTAGCGCCCCAGTCGATGAACGCCATCTCGGCCAGATGCTCGATGAAACGCTGGGCTGCGTGCAAGTGTTGAATCAGGCAATCGAAACCTTTCTCAAAGACGAGTTCAGCGCATGAACTGCCGAGCGTCTCAATCCAGATTGTGCCGCTGGGCAAAATCGAGCACATCCACCAGATTCTTTAACTCCAGCTTCATCATCAGCCGGCTTTTATAGGTGCTGACGGTCTTATCGCTGATGTTCATGCCTCGCGCGATATCCACCACTTTCTCGCCGCGCGCCAGCTGACGCAATACATTCAGCTCTTTGGGCGACAGTTCGTCAATTTTGCGCTGGTCGCTGTTTTCATCCTCAAGATGCAAGCCCTGACGCGCACAATTCATCGGGAAAAAGGCATATCCTTTGCTGATAGCGCGAATCGCATCTCTCAGCTCGGTTAACTCTTTGCATTTGCTCATAAATCCGTTGGCACCCGCCGTGGCGCAGCGGCGGATATAGTGCTCGCTGTCTTTGCCGGAGAGCACCAGAATGCCTCTCTTGTGCCCGCTCTGGCGCACACGCTTGATGACATCGATACCGTTGAGCACCGGGATATCGATATCAATAATCACTAAATCCGGCTGCAGTTTTTTCACAAACTTTATAGCCCGAATGCCATCGCCCACTTCACCTACGACTACCCGATTATCTTCTTCAATCAGTATCTTGAGCGCTAATCGCGTGATTGGATGATCGTCAACAATCAGTACCTTTTCCATTTTTCACCCCGTCCCGCGCATTGACCGATAAAGTAGAGCGGCTGGGTGAATTGACTTGCGTCATTAACCGTCAGGCATCAGCGCCAAATTGACTCTTCCTTGTCTCGCCAGCCACCACTCTCCGAAAACGATCCCTTAACGGTTATATCGGTGGATGTGGGGATCGCTAAAATAAATGCGTGTTTGAAGGGAACAGGGTATGGATTTTATCTCTGTCGGATGGCGTGGCAGCTCCAGGCTTTCAGCCCGTTTCATCTTCGTCTTACAACAGGTGCAGGAATGGATGACAACATTTAACAAGTCAGAGACTTGCAATTACGTCATAGATATCTTCCATCAATCTTGATCAACAAGTATTTTGCGAGCATTATCAAAATTATTTGTCTGATAGTGAAATCAATGGCTTCCATCAAAACTCTGCAACAGGCAATCACTAACATCACAATCTGGCGTAAAGGCGACCAACGTGCTCCGCATAAGCCGTTGCTGCTGTTGTATGTATTAGCGGGGTATCAAAATGGCCATGAGCGCCTATTTGATTACGGTTCAGAAATAAGGGACAACCTGCATAGCCTCTTGGAACGATTTGGACCTCAGCGCGCCCAATACCGACCTGATATGCCATTTTGGCGCTTGCAGGGTGATGGATTTTGGGAACTCAGAAATGCGGAACTTTGTTCCACATCAGGTACAAGCAGACAACCACCTGCGGGAGAATTGGTTGAACATCATGTTGCGGGTGGTTTTGACCAGCAGCATTACACTCTTTTGATAAAGAGTAAGACCTTAATCAACTCTTTAGCTGAGCAAATCCTCAAAGCACATTTTACTGAAAGCATTCAGGAAGAACTGGCCGACGAGCTAGGATTTAATCTCTTGGAAATTCGTAAACAGCGAGATCCTTTGTTTCGGCAGCAAGTATTACGTGCTTATAACTACCAGTGCGCGATCTGTGGTTTCAATATGCGACATGATAGTGCCTCAATTGCGCTTGAAGCTGCTCATATTAAGTGGAAGCAGCATGGAGGTCCATGTGAGATCGCAAATGGTATAGCGCTCTGCGCAATCCATCATAAAGCATTTGATAAAGGTTCTATTGGCGTGGATGAAGATATGCGGATTCAAATATCTTCTGCGGTAAATGGCAATAGCATTGTATCCAGACTTTTTTGGGACTTCTCAGGAAATCAAATCAATCTCCCCATGCAGAAAGAAAATCATCCACAAGCTAGTTTCATTGCGTGGCATACAAGAGAAATATTTAGGAAGTAATTCAAATACAATTTGATGGTGGTGAATATGGCTTTCCCAAGTTATAAAGAGATCGAAATACCCTTGCTTTTAAATATCTATAACCAAGGTGGTGAAGTAAATCCTTCATCATGTTATGAGCCTCTGGGGAAGGCGCTTGGCCTCTCAAATGAAGAAATGAACGAGTTGATACCTGATGATAGTAACCGTTCTCAATGGAAAAACATGGTCCAATGGGCGAAAAGAAAACTTGTTGACTACAAATACATCTACAATGTAAACGAATCAGGCCGTGGCATTTGGAAGCTCACTCCAGAGGGCATCAGAAAAGCTGAATCGCTTTCTATTACAGTAGATATTATTTATCCAGATGATGTTTCAGAAACCTTTTATGAAGGTGCAGTAAAACAGATCAAGGTTAACAAATACGAACGAAGTAAAACAGCTAGAGATAAATGTATAGACTATTACGGCTGTCAATGTAGCGTGTGTAATATGGACTTTAAGGACGTGTATGGTGAAATCGGTAAGGACTACATACACGTCCATCATATTACTCCTCTTTCTGAGATAGGAGAGCGTTACAAATTGGATCCAATAAAGGACCTTCGTCCTGTCTGCCCTAATTGTCATGCAATGATCCATAGACAGAAACCATCACTCACTATTGAAGAACTGAAGGCTTTAAAGGACCGTGTAAATATTAAAAAACGAATATTAACTTCAGGGAAAATTGAGAATTGAGAATTGAGAATTGAGAATTGAGAATTGAGAATTGAGAATTGAGAATTGAGAATTGAGAATTGAGAATTGAGAATTGAGAATTGAGAATTGAGAATTGAGAATTGAGAATTGAGAATTTAATTACATACTCAGAACAGGTTATAATTCAACAAAAACATTGAGACTCTCTTGTAAGAAAGTTAGAATCCCTTAGAGTTTTTATATTAAACACAAACATAAGGAAATGAGTTCAATTAAATCTTAACACACCCGTTTTAGTTCCACGCAATTTTTTAGATCTCCGTTTTTTTTCAGCTATCAGCCGGCACTCTTCCGGCATCAGATTATTCAGGGATTCATTAGGCCGCTCGCTGTTATATTCCGTCAGCCAGCGCGCTGTAATTTACCGCGCTTCATTCAGGGTCCTGAACAGGTAAACCAAAATTTCTGACCGGTACGTCCGGCTAAACCGTTAGATAGAGGCATTCTGTATTGGCTTACCTGGCTTGATAAAATCCAGTGTCATCCCGTGTTCTTCTGTCCATTGAGCCAAGGCCAGCGATACCAGTTCCGGCCCGTTATCCATCCTCATCTTTAGCGGATATCCACGGTTTACCACCATACTGTCCAATACCCGTGTCATTCTCTGAGCCGGAATATTCAGATCGATTTCTATCGCCAGTGCTTCACGGTTAAAATCATCATGAAGCCGCAAAATCCAGCAGAATCAGAATCTAAAACGGGATAGCTGAGCGCGGCGAGACAGCCGCAGATGCTGGGCCGATACGGTTCTGTCAGTAAACTGTCTAACCGGCAACAATCACCCACCAGAAACTCGTCTGTGGAGTTGCCCCCGCTAAAACGGACACGGTTAATTTATAGCTAGTAGCGAACTTCTGTATTCCCTTGGTGACTGCATTTTCAGCCCTTTATGGGGATGCCAGTTATTATAGTCTTCCATCCATTCTG